>JBARVK010000027.1:0-4465 GCA_049646225.1 Nodosilinea sp. | reverse complement strand
GCTAGGGCGGCGGCCAGAATGGAGACCCATTGGCGGCAGCATAGGTGGCAATGAACGCAAAGCGATCGCCGCTCTTTACCCTTTGCAACCTAAAGAGACGGTGAATCTGGTTCTGCAAAACCTGAATCGCTGCCTTAGAGGCCCTCACTGTCATCTGAAGGGCTAAGATCCTTTGTTAAGGGGGGTAAGTGACCGTTCGATTCTGCCTACGATGTCTTGATACGGTAATTGGATTTGGGGCTCTAATCCACATCCTCTTTGTATAGACTCCGGCGATAGCGTTTAGACCAGCCGGGGCAGTCTATGGAGGACAGCGTTAAAATTAAAGCGTTACCAGCTATTTTCAGGTATTGCTTGGCCTACTACCCCAAAGGTGATGCCTGCAGCAATACCCGTTGAGGAGGATCTATGCCCACAGTCACCGCGTCTCCCTACACCCAGGAGCAGATCAAGGTTTGGCTTCGGGGGCTGCTCACCCTGGCCTGGGCAGACGGCAATTTTGATGAAGATGAGCAAGCGTTGATTGCGGCCATCACCGAAGAAGAACTGGCTCCAGAACTAGATTTTGAGCACTTTGAACCTGTCACCCCCGAAGAAGTAGCGCGGGTGCTGGGAGCCGACCCCCAAATGGCCGAAAACTTTTTGCGGATGGCCGTGATGGTGGCCCTGGCCGATGGCTTGTACTCCGTAGAAGAAGATGCCCTGCTACAGGCCCTATGCGAGGCCCTGAACCTACAGGACACCTGCCTTGCCTCAGTGCGATCGACCCTCTACAGCCTGAAGCCTGAAAATGTTGCCGTTGCTGACGGGCTGCGTCCCCCCGCTGGCAGTAAGATCGATCCGCTTAAGCCGGCCCGAGAATGGCTTGACCAGCTAGAGGTGCATGACCCCCGGCTGGCCCGGTTTGTGTGCAAGCTAATTCCATCCCAGTGCCCATTTGAACGTGACGTGGTGCTGTTTAAGAAGAAGCTGATGCACATTCCGCCCATGTGCAAAATCAATCCACTGTACGATCAGCTGGTGGGCCTGCGGTTTCGCGCTCTGTCGTATTTGGCCGACGACTGCGGCGAAGATGTGACGGCACTGCTGTAGTCCTAACCTGCCTTTACTGTGCAAAAACGTCAGCGCTGAGCGGCGATCGCCCCTGCCTCCGCAATGGCACTGGTCGGCAAGACCTTGTTCCCAGCGCAGAAGGGTGGAGTGGGACTGCCCAAAAGACCGTGCCGCTGCCCGCACTCCCATCCCTTCGCTATGAAATTCACTTACCCCATCAAGATCACGTTATCCAGCACGTGGATGATGCCGTTGTCCGCCTCAATATCGGCGGCGATTACCGTGGCGTTTTTCACCTCAAAGCCTTCCGTACCATCAATGGGAATCGGTGCGCCTTCCAGCGACTCCACCGTGCCCAGCTTGATCAACTCGTCTTTAGTGTATTTGCCTGACACCACATGAAATTTGAGAATGCGGCCCAGCTGTGGCGGGTTTTGCACCAGAGTTTGCACGGTGCCGGGGGGCAGTTTGGCAAAGGCCGCATCATTGGGGGCAAAGACCGTAAACGGGCCAGGGCTTTGCAGCGCTTCCACCAGTCCGGCGGCCTGGACGGCAGCGACCAGAGTGGAGAAACCTTCGTTACTAACGGCAATATCGACGATGGTAGGCATAGGGGTGGAGGGGTTAAGGAGGTAAGGGGGTGGGAGAGTGATGGAGTAGGGGAGGGAGGGGAGATGGGAAGGATGAGAACGGTAAATGGGCGAGAGAAGGCTACAAGGAAGAAAACTCTGCAACAGTAGGAGGGCTCAACTTTCCTACACCCCCATCACCCCAACACTCCCCTACCGGTAGTCCTGCCGCTGAATGTCGCGCAGGCGGGCTTCGGGGCGCACAAAGCGATCCATTTGGGCCTCGAAGAACTGGCGATTGGCCATCAGGTGGCGCGGGTTTTGGTCATCTAGGGGGTAGAGCAGGGCCGCGCGCAGCGCCTGAATCACCGCCGAGGTAACGTTATACATCGATCGCTGGAAGGTAATGCCCAGCTGAATCAAGATGTCGTCTTCGCCCCGGCAGTGCTGGTTATAGTATTCCTGTAGATAGGGCGGCAAAAAGTGGAGCATGTCCTGCATTAGCAGAGTGGGGGGAATGCCGGCGCTGCCGACCGGGAACACATCGGCATAGAGAATACCGTAGTGAAAGTCGTTTTGATCTTCAGGTACCTGACCCGCCTGAGCGTTGTAGGATTTGGTGCCGCGGAAGGGGGCCGTGCGGTAAAACACGGCTTCAACGTAGGGCAGAGCGGCCTCGTAAAGCCAGGTAAACCCACAGGATTTGGGAACCAGCTCGAAGCATTCATCGCCGACGTAGACATGATGGTAGATGGGGCGACCCGCCACGGCAAAAATGCCGTTGACCAAGAAGTCCATAGCATCGGGGACACCTGCAAAACCGCCTTCATCGTAGATATCGCTCATTTCAAAGAACACCGGGGCCATCACTTCCCAGAACAGGCCCAGGTTTGAGTAGTAGGAAAGTTCGCGGCACTTTTCGTAGAACATTTCGGGGAAGGCTTTGTGCAGGCCCAGCATGACTGGGTTGCCTTTGAAGTAGGCGGCAATGGCGCGATCGCAGGCTGTCTTATACTCATCGGTGTACAGGTAGTCGTTGAACCGACCGCCCATATCCTGGTGCCAGAGCATGGCCTTCATACAGGCTTCGGCAAACTCCATATTGACGCGATCGTGCCAGAGGTGCAGAAACAGTTTGGGCAACTTGCGTTTCACTTCCCCTTTGGCCATAAACTCTAGCAGTTCGGGGTGGGCTGTGGCCTCGCCCCGCCAGATCCGCAGGTCAGCGGTATCGCCGGCGTAGTGGTTGGGCAGATCCAGGTATTCTTGAGGCAGAAAGTACTTAAAAGCGGGCACCGGGTTGAGAAATACCCGCTCGGCAATGTAGAGCAGGTCGCGCCAGTAAAAATCCATCGGCACCGCGTAGGCCTTGTAGATGCCGATAATCTGCATCAGGTTTTCGGGCGTATCCGGCAGCATCGATCCACCCGACTCTAGCCGATGAATCACGTCGGCGTGGGGGTGGGTTGAGTGGGGAATCAGGGTTTTGGGTTCGGTGAGGGTAGGCATAGGGGTCAATGGGTAAAGGGGTGGATAAGGAAGTCCGTTATGAATGTTTAGTTTTGAGTTTTGAATTAGATTTATTCCGAGGAGAACTCAAAACTAAACACTCAAAATTTAAAGTTTGCTATGGCGAAGAAAGCGAGGATTCGGCCTATTTCGATCTGTCTGCTGCGGCGGGGAGATGAGATTTTGGTGCATGAGAGCTACGACTCGGTGAAGGAGCGGGGGTTTGCCCGACCCCTGGGCGGCGGCATTGACTTTGGTGAAACCAGCGCCGAGGCAGCCATCCGAGAGATCAAGGAGGAGCTGGGGTTGACTATCACCGAGGTCAAGCTGCTGGGCATTTTGGAGAACATCTTTATCTACGAGGGGGAGCCGGGCCATGAGATGGTGTTTGTCTACGACGGACGGTTTGTAGATGAATCGCTTTACCAGCAAGAGAGTTTAGATGGGGTGGAGGGGAAGCGGCAGTTTAAGGCGGTTTGGCGATCGCCCCAGGCCCTGCGCCATGGCCCCCACTACCTGGTTCCCGAAGAAATCTGGGACTTGCTCTAATCTCCACAAGAATCCGTAGGGTGAATTAGGCGAAAGATCCAGCTCGCGATTGTCAACTACTTTGGCTCTGGCCGTAATGCACCACTTTGAGGATTTGGGCATTGGATGACGTGTCCTCTGGGTGGTGCATCGCTGCGCGGATGCACCCTACGGATTGCCTGTTACGGCAAGGAGGGAAAGGTGGCGACGGGCAACAGAACGGGATCTGCTAGCAGATTTTCCTCAGATCCAGCGGCTGCGGGAATGGCCTCAATTACCTCGTCCGCTACCATCTGTGGGGTCATCACCGGAATGGCGGCGACCATAACGCTGGCGGTGCGTTCGCCCCACTTCACCAGCCAGTTGGGCTGAATGCCAAGGAACAGAATTAGACTAGCCAGCACGTAGGCGGGCAGCTTTTCAGAAAAGGTGACCTTGGGGAAATAGGCGATCGCATTATCCAGCCGCCCGAAGCAGGTGCGGTTGAGCAAAATCACGAAGTACACCGCCGTTAGCCCCGTACCGATCACCCCCAGCAGGGTCTGTACCGGGTACACCGCGTAGCTGCCCTGGAAGACTAAAAACTCGGTGACAAATCCGACTAACCCTGGGATACCCGCGCTGGCCATGCCCCCTAGCACCAGCAGCGCGCTGATCATAGGCAAACCTCGCACCGGATTCATTAGCCCGTTGAGCACCTCTAGATTGCGGGTGCCGACTTTGGCTTCGATCACCCCCACCAGGTGAAACAGAATCGCCAGAATTAAACCGTGGGAGACCATCTGGCTGACGGCCCCGGTCAGGGC
>JBARVK010000026.1:0-5953 GCA_049646225.1 Nodosilinea sp. | reverse complement strand
CCACTTTCCGCTGCTCCGACATGCGCGGTGGGGCCAACGGGGCACGCATTCGCCTGGAACCGCAGAAAAATTGGGAGGTCAACCAGCCCGATCAGCTAGCTACGGTGCTGCAAACTCTGGAGGGCATCCAGCAGGAGTTCAACAACTCGCAGTCGGGCGGCAAGCGGGTTTCGATCGCTGATTTGATCGTGCTGGGCGGCTGTGCTGGGATTGAGCAAGCGGCCAAAAATGCCGGACACGATGTGACCGTGCCCTTCACCCCAGGGCGCACCGATGCTTCCCAGGAGAAAACCGATGTTGAAGCGTTTGCGCCCCTGGAGCCCGCCGCAGACGGCTTCCGTAACTACACCAGCGGCAGACACACCGAATCGCTGGAGGAACTGCTGATTGATCGAGCCCAGCTGCTGAATCTGTCGGCCCCTGAGATGACGGCCCTAGTGGGTGGCCTGCGCGTTTTGGCAACTAATGCTGACGGGTCCAAGCATGGCGTCTTTACCGATCGCCCCGAAACCCTGTCCACTGACTTCTTCGTCAACCTGCTCGATCTGGGGACGACCTGGAAGGCGACCTCTGAGGATGAGATTGAATTTGAAGGCAGCGATCGCAAGACCGGCGCTCAAAAGTGGACCGCCACCCGCGTTGATCTGATCTTTGGCTCCAACTCTCAGCTCCGCGCCCTGGCAGAAGTCTACGGCTGCGCCGGATCCGAGCAAAAGTTCGTCCACGACTTTGTGGCGGCGTGGAACAAGGTGATGAACCTCGATCGCTACGATCTAAGAGCAGTTCAGGCGGAAAGCGCCGCGAGGAGTTTCTAAAAGCTTAGACATAGGTACAGCCGTAGCCGTCACGATTAGGCTACAAAAGCCAAATACTAATGGGAGAGCGGCGTTTTAACTCAAGTTGAAACGCCGCTCTCCCGTTTGGAACAACTGCGGCTTCTGCCTAAACACCGGGTTTAAAGACTCGTTACCCCAACCCACGTCCAGGCACTAGTCCAAGACCAGTGGTGCTAGCCCCAGGTAGCGAAGCCCGAGGGGGGTAATGTCAAATCGGCAGGGCAAGACATTCACCCCTTTGGCGATCGCCTCTCGCAGCAGCCGTCCGTAGGTGGGGTCGGCCTCGTCGCCTGGTGAAAACGCGGTGCAGTCACCCCGGTTGATAAAGTACAGCATCACCGCCTGGGCCGCAGGAATTAGCGCCGCCAGCTCCCTCAGGTGCTTTTGGCCGCGGGTGGTCACCGTATCGGGAAACAGGGCCAGGGTATCCTTAGCCCAGGTAGTGTTTTTTACTTCGATATAGGTGGGCATTAGGGTATCTTCCCCAGAGATAACAAAGTCAATTCGGCTTTTGCCGTCGCCACCGTAGCGCACCTCGGGGCGTATAACGCGGTACTCCCCCAGTTCTGGAATTTGCCTTGCCTCCAACAGCGACTTGACTACCCGGTTAGGCAGCGCTGTATTCACTCCGGCCCAGGTAGGTACCGTGTCATGCACCTCCGCCAGTTCCCAGGTGTAGGCCAGCTTGCGCTTGGGGTCAGCGCTATGGGAAACCAGCACCCGCCCGCCAATGTGGCAGACCCCGGTCATCGGCCCCGTATTGGGGCAGTGAGCGGTAATGACCTCGCCAGTAGCTAGCTCAATGTCGGCAAAAAACCGCTTGTAGCGCTTGAGCAGCGTGCCTTCAAACAGGGGCGGAAAGGGATAGAACCAGTCGGCGGCGGTCATGGCGGCGGCGTAGGGAGGGCACTGCCCACCCTATCAGGAAAGGGCAGTCACCGGCACCTGGGCAAAATAGCGGCGGCGGAACTGCTCCTCCTGCAGCGCATCTAAGAACCGCTGCACCAGGCTGGTTTGAGGGGCAGCGGGCTCGGGGGCCGCGCGTAGGACGATCGTCTCGTCGTCTAAAGCCGCCACCTCAAACCCGGCGATCTCTAGGGCGGCCAGGCCGAGGGCTAGGCTGGGGTTTGATAGACCTAGCCGATCGCAGAGCTGCGATCGCGTCACCTCAAGCCCTGTGCGCGCCAGGTACTTAGCCAGCCCCACCAGCTCTTGCCAAATCTCGACCGGCGATCGCCGGTCGGGGTCAGCGGCAAAGGTGATGGCCAGGGGTAGCCCGCTCTGCGCCGCCCGGCGCTGCCAGGTTTGCCAGTCGCTCCATCCCAGGGGAGCCTGATCCACCCTGAGCGCAGCATGGGGTTCAGGCGGAATGTCCTGCCGCCAGTCCAAAACCAGTGCTCCCTGGGAGATGGGCTCAGAGGCGTCCCGCACTACGGGGCGCAGGTCTACTAGCTTGACGTGGTAGCCGCTGTAGCCGTTAAAGTCGAGTTCGACCACCACATCGCAGCGGCCCTGGGGCAACTCGTCGCGGTAGTGGCCCCACCACTCACCCGGAAACCCGGTTAGAGCCCCGTCATCCCACAGCTCAAACTCAGTTTTGATAAACCCGACGGCCTTGTTCTGGCGATCGCGCAGCCGTTTGTGAGAGGTATTTTGAAACCAGGCGTTGCGAACCAGCAGCTTCGGCACTGGGTTGCCCATGCCACAGGGTTCTAGCCACTTGAGTTCTCGAAACAGGGGCTGGCCCAGATCGGCCACCGTCACCGTCAGATCGATCGGTAGAGCGGGCTGGGGTACCCCGTCCCCCCCCAGCTGTTCGCGCACCAGGCGGTTGAGGGCCGCCGCCAGCATCTCAACATGCTCTACGGGCAGGGTTAGCCCCGCCGCTAGAGGATGCCCCCCAAAACCGCTGAGCAACGCCGCCTGGGCCTGAAACAACTGGTACAAATCAAGCCCTGCGATCGATCGCGCCGACCCCCGAGCCAGCCGAGGTTCGCCTGATTC
The DNA here is from genome assembly GCA_049646225.1 of Nodosilinea sp. Taxonomy (GTDB): domain Bacteria; phylum Cyanobacteriota; class Cyanobacteriia; order Phormidesmidales; family Phormidesmidaceae; genus Nodosilinea. The sequence continues at coordinate 3,113 of JBARVK010000026.1, read as the reverse complement.
GCCTGACTGACTGGGCGGATCGATGCGCAGCAGAAGGGTGGGTCGCCCCAGGGCCTGGGCCACCTGCCCCGCTACCAAGCCCAAAATGCCGACGGGCCATTGCTCATCGGCCAGCACCAGGCAGCGGGTGGTGGCCAGATCGATCTGGGCCGCCCGCGCCATCACCTGGTCGTAGAGATCGCGCTGCAGGGCTTTGCGGCGGGTATTGGCCAGCTCGGCCTCGGCGGCCAGGGACTGGGTGCGTTGGCTGTCCTGGCTGGTCAGCAGTTCAACACAAAAGCTGGCATCGCCGTGGATGCGGCTGACGGCATTGATGCGAGGCCCCAGCCCAAAGGAAATATCGGTGGGGCGATCGCCTGTGCGTTTGCACAGCGCCAGCAGCGCCGCCAGCCCTGGTCGTAGATAGGGGGGCCGGGGCTGGGTCTGGGTTTGCAGCCGGGCCAGACCAATCTGGGCCAGGTAGCGACAGTCACCCCGCAGCTCGACTAAATCGGCAATCAGACCAATCGCCACCAGGTCTAGTACCAGGTCTAAGGGGGGCGGCGCATCGAGCGCAGCGTACAGCCCCTCCAGCAGTTTGTAGGCCACCGCCACCCCCGACAGCGTCGCCAGGGGATGATCCGGCGGCAGACTGCGGGGGTTGATCAGCGCCAGCGCCCCAATCTCCTCCTCTGGCAAGGTGTGGTGGTCGGTGACAATCACCTCCAGGCCTAGCTGATGGGCGTAGGCGATCTCAGCGGCGCTGGTGCTGCCCGTATCGCAGGTGACTACGAGAGTGGTGCCCCAGGCTGCTAGCTGGTCTAGACCACGCCGCGATAGCCCATGGGACTCGCTCAAACGGTTGGGAATGAAGTACGTCAGGCGATCGCCCTTGGGTATCACCTGGCCCAGGCCATCCCACAGCACGCTGGTGGCGGTGACGCCGTCGGCGTCAAAGTCGCCCCAGATCGCCACTTTCTCCTGACTGGCGATCGCCTGCTGGAGACGGGCAACGGCGATCGCCATGGCCGGGCCAAACTCGCTGGCTGGGGCTGGCTGGTACAGGGCGGGGTTGAGCCAGCCGGGCAGCTGGTCGAGCGGGCACACCTGCCGCTGCCACAGCACCTGAGCCAGTCGCGGCCCCATTCCTGGCCCCGCTTGAGCCACCGCCTTAACCCAGCGATCGGGGCAATCGTCAGCCGCAGGCAGGTGCCAACGCAGCGGTGGTGCATCCATAGCGTTAGTGAAGTGATTTAAAGAAAGTGATGTCAGAATGGTGCCGGATTGACCGACAAGGGCAATTTAAATAAGCTTCCATAAAATTAAGCAAGCCTAGAATTGTAGGTCTGATCTCCTGCGATAGGGTGAGTAGTACTGAAAAGATCGTCCGTTTGGCTGAATATATTCATATTAATCCTCTGTCTTAAGGGGAAGGACTTAAAGGGTGAAGGGGGCTGAGGAGCCTTGACGACTCCCCGGTTTCATCCGAGTGAATATCTCCAACAAAAGCCTTGGGCCATTGCTACTCCTAGCCTCTATCCCTGTCGGGCAAACGCCCCTAGGGTTGTATCCTCCTCACGCACTACTATGACCAAACATAGCCATCCAGAGCTAGACGGACAAAACCCTAAAACTCTCTATACCTTCCACCTCAAGCGCCCGGGCCAAACCCTGAGAGAGCGGCTCATCTGGAGCGCTGTAGGGCTATCGGTGGGGCTCGGGATAGCTGCCGGTGCGTTTCTGCTGGTGCCCCAGGCCAGGACCTGGTCTTGGCCCAACCGAGTCGCCGCCGCTACCCCAAACGACCCCTTTCGTCAGGGAATCGAGCAGGCGATGGCCGCCGCCGAGCTGACTCAGACCGCAGAGTTTAGTGAAGAATGGGCCGAGGTAGTCATGCTCTGGCAGCAGGCGATCGCCTCTATGCAGTCGGTATCTAACCCTAGCGCCAACGCCGCGATCGCCCAGGAAAAAGTGCTTGAGTACCAGCGCAATCTGCAATACGCCCAGAGCAACGTCGGCAGCCGTCCCAGCCGCACCCCCGCCGAAAAAAACTACTGGACTCTTGGCTCTGATCACGATCTGGTGATCGCAATTCAGGGGGCTCCCGCTCAGACCATGCAGTATCATACGGCCTGCCAGCAAACCCTGCGCTACGGCAACAGTCTGATCGAACTGCAAAACGGCTACGTCAAACGGTACGACAACGCCGATGGCAACCTGCGAGTTTTGGCCGACAGCCCCGCGGTGGTATCAGCCCAGGCTGCCCAGGGCAGCTGGACGCTGGGGTCAACCCAAGCCGATGTGGTGCAGATCCAGGGCGCGCCCACCCGTCAGGAACAGTACACCTCTGAGCAAGTTGCCACCCTGTACTACGGCAAAAGCTCCGTGCTGTTTGAAAACGGCCAGGTGATTGGCTATTTCAACGCCGACAATGCCCTCAAGGTATCGCTACAGCTGCCTGCCCTACCCGCTGGCCAGCCGCTGACGTCAGTTTGGACCATGGGGTCTAGCCGCAGCGACGTCCTGCGGGCCGAGGCCGCCACCCCGATCGCCATCAGCCGTAACGACAACACCTGTGAGGAAGTCTTTCATTTCAACGACGGAGAGGTAACTTTTCGCCAGGGCTTAGTGACCGGTTACCGCGATCGCAGCGGTCAGCTCAAGGTGCGCTAGGGTATTTACAAGGTGGTGCTCGTCACATAGGTGCTCACAGCCAAAGCCCCCTATTCTGCCGGCGTTTACCCGGGGCATGGGTAGTAACGGCGCTACCCGAGCGCCGAAGAAAGAGATCTGTGCATCGTTTCGGTACGATGCCCTATGCTTAAACCAGCACCGTAGCCTGCCCTGCCCCTGCTTAGTACCCGCTTTGTGGATGATGCTCCCGCCGCCATTGATCTAGTCATCGTCGACGACGATACTGAGACAGCGTGCCTACTGCAGCGGCTTCTGAGCCAGCAGGGGTACAAAATTCAGGTGACCGAAAGTGGTCAGCAGGCGATCGCCGCCATTTTGGCCTCTCGGCCTGGCCTGGTGCTGCTCGATCTACTGCTGCCCGATATGGATGGCTACTCCCTGTGTCAGCAGCTCAAGCAAAACCCCCTCACGACCGAGATTCCAGTCATAGTGCTGAGTTC
>JBARVK010000025.1:0-5487 GCA_049646225.1 Nodosilinea sp. | reverse complement strand
GGCCAAGACGTCTTGATTCTTCTTCAAACACGCGAATAAACTCGTGGCCAATGCGCTTGCGCTTAATTTCGGGATCGGTAATGCCCTCCACCTGAGCTAGGAAGCGATCGCGCGCTTTGATGTGAATTACCGGAATGTGAAACTGCTCAGCAAACAGCTTCACCAATCGTTCGGGCTCATCTTTGCGCATGAAGCCCTGATCGATGAACATACAGGTGAGCTGATCCCCGATCGCCCTGTGCAGCAAAAAGGCCAGCGTTGAGGAGTCTACCCCACCCGAGAGAGCCAGCAGCACCCGCTTGTCTCCCACCCGCGCCCGCACCTCGCGAATGGCCTCTTCCACAAAGGCCTCGGTGGTCCAGGTGGGCTGGCAGTCACAGATGTGGTAGACAAAGTTGCGAATTAGGGCGATGCCCCCTTTGGAGTGGACTACCTCGGGGTGAAACTGCACCCCATAGAGCTTGCGGGTGTGGTCGGCCACGGCAGCGCAGGGGGTGTTATGGGTGTGGGCCAGCACCTCAAAGCCATCGGGCAGGCGAGTCACCGAGTCGCCGTGGCTCATCCACATGGTGGTGGCTTCTTCGACATTGGTGAGCAGGTCGGTGGGGTCATCAATGAAGAGATCGGCCTTGCCGTACTCACCCCGTTCGGCCCGGTCAACCTGGCCGCCGAGTTGCTGCACCATCAGCTGCATGCCGTAGCACACCCCCAGTACCGGAATGCCCATCTCCCAGATGGCTGGGTCACAGTGGGGCGCGCCGTTGTCGTAAACGGAGTTGGGGCCACCAGAGAGAATGATGCCCTTGGGGTTGAGCTGCTTGAGCTGCTCGGCGGTGGTGCGGTAGGAGAGCACCTCGGAATACACCTCGGTCTCACGAATGCGGCGGGCAATCAGCTCAGAGTATTGGGAGCCAAAGTCGAGAATGACCAGCATCTGGCGGTTGACCTCTGGCAGGGAGTCATCCCCAAGGTGGGTAGTGGGTTCGGTTTGAAGGGTCACGGGTTAAATCCTGCGGGTAGTGGGCTAAGGGCGTTAGACGATGGAACTGAGGATCAGCCGCTCGGGGGCGAGAAAACGGAAGAAGGTAAGCGATCAAAGCCTAGATCTTGGCTCTAATAGTCTCCTCATAGCTACCGTTCGAAGCTGATCACCGTCTAAATTGAGCAACTGCAACGAAACAGCGAATCGAGAGAAAATCCGGCTACCCTGAAGCGGCAGACGCGGTAGAGGTTGTATGCAGGGCTACTTATGCAGGGCTACTAAGGACGTTTTATAAAAAGTTATTCTTCCTAGTCTACCAAAACTTGATTGAACAAGCCCTGGGCTAGATGACTCTGAGCAACGATCTGCCGCTGGCGATCGAACACCATAGTCCCCACTCTCAGGGGCTGAGCCGTGTGGGCATAGACGTAGGCGGTGGCCCGCTGGTCAATGCGATCGACCATGTATTGATAGACTTGCTGGGCCAGGGCATCCTCCTGCTGGCGCAAAACGTCTAACCCTGCCTCGACGGTTTTAGCCGCCAGAACGCTCTGAATAACGGGCAACGCTACCCCTACCGCCGCGCAGCAGGCCGCCAAAATTTCCTGCCGACCGTCGGCGACGTGGTGATGAGTGTGAAAAATGCCCCCGGCCAGTTTAACTAGCTTGCCGTGGTAGCCCAGCAGCAGCACACCCGTCACGCCCAGCTGCCCTGCTTCCACCAGCATTGGTCCCAGCCAGTTGGCGGTTTTGACTCGGCGATCGCAGTTGATCCCCAGCTTTACCGCCAGGTCGAGCCCGTTTTCGCCCAGGCAGAACACCAGGTGACGGTACTGGGCCGCCTTATCACGCAGTATGTTGCGCGACTGATCGAGCTGGCCAGGGGCGCTCAGCGGTTGCGAAAGGCCAGAGGTGCCCAACAGGGAAAGCCCCTCAACGACCCCAAAAGCGGCATTGGAAGTGCGATCGCCCAGCGCCCGGCCCTCTGGCAATATCAGTGTCACCCGCAGGGTTTTTCCGGCGGGCAGCAGAGGAGTCAGGTGGTGGATGAACAGTTCTTTAGCGTAGCGGTAGATGGCGGGCGCATTGTCTCGCTCTACCTGGCGACCAATGCCTTCGCCCCCTTGGATGTAGATGGGTTCAGGCTGATCGCCCTCGCCCCAGGCCACCAGGGACCACAGGGGCGTATGGCGGGTAAGGTCTAAATTGTCGCCGGGATCGCTGTGGGTGATCGCCAGCACCGAGCCATCGGGCAGCGGGGCCAGCTGAGCAATGGGAATATCGGCGGACTCGGGCGGGGTGAGCAGGTCTAGGGTGACGGTGGCGGGGCGATCGCTGGCTTCCACCAGACATCTCAGCGCAGCAACCGCCCCGGCGCAGGCAAACACCGGCAGCGTATAGCCAGCGCGAGGTATCGATACAGAATCCTGGGCCATGGGGTAGATCTTACTCTGCGTAAATCATCTTGCGGCCCATGCCGCCGTCGATCACGATGTTTTGACCAGTCACAAAGCCCGCTGCTGCCGTCAGCAAGAAGTGGGTCATTGCCGCCACATCCTCCGCCTGCCCGACCCGTCCTACCGGATGCTGGGCGTGGTCAGTGGCGGTGAGCTGAGCTGGATGGGGTGGGTGCTGCCACGCGCTGACGTCAATCCAGCCGGGGCTGATGCAGTTGACCCGCACGGCTGGCCCCAGGCTTATGGCCAGGGCATGGGTCAGCGCCACAAGACCGCCCTTAGAGGCAGCATAAGCCTCGGTGTGGGGCTCCGACTGCAGCGCGCGCGTGGAGGCAATATTGACGATTGCTCCTGAGCTTTGGCGCAGGTGCGGCACGGCGTACTTGGCCATCAAAAAAGCGCCCGTGAGATTTGTTCCCAACCAGCGATTCCAGTCGGCCAGGGCCAGCTCTTCGACCGGGCCGCTGTGGGGGTTGGCGATACCCGCGTTGTTGACCAGACCGTTGAGCTGGCCAAAGTCGCTGACCACCGTCTGTATGCAGCGATCGGCGTCACTCTCCTGGGCGACATCACAGGGTACAAAGCGGCAGCGATCGGCGAACTCGGCCAGATCGGCCAGAGCAGCCTGGCCAGAGGATGGGTTGCAATCGGCGATCGCGACTCGCCAATTGTGGCTGAGCAGGTGTCGGGCAATGCTGAGGCCAATGCCCTGGGCTCCGCCAGTAACAAGGGCGACCGGCTGGGGTGGGTGTTGCACGTTCTTCCGTCTCTATAGCTTATTCCAGAGGGGTAGGGCTTTGACCTGCTCCAGGGTGAGATTTAGGTACGTGGTCTCTGCCGACCCGTTACCCTCTACAGGAGCCTGGCCGAAGTAGCCGCGATCGCCGTCGTGGGCGTGGGGGCCGATCGCGATCGCCTTGTACCGACCCGCCCGCTGGGCCTGGTTGAACGCCGACCCAAAAGTCCATTCCCAGCGCGAGGGGAAGAGCACAACGCCCAGGTTATCGATCCAGTCGTTTTGGCCGTAGAAGTGGTAGACCTGCTCAACGGCATTGAAGCCCGTCTGACCGTCAAACACGCCGCCAAACGAGAGCACCGTAATCTCAACCGGCAGCCACTGCTGTAGGTAGGGAGCCGCCCCCATGGCCACCTGGGCACCGCCGCTAGTACCCGCCAGCACTAGCTGAAAGGGCTCGTCGGCCTCCAGCGGAACGGCCTCAGTAGCGGCCATGCGCTCCAGGATAGTAGCTGCTGCCCCCCGGTTGTAGGCGCGCCCGTAGCGGCTGTCGGCAGACAGGGCCATCCGCCACAGGTTGCGAATCTTAAGCACGATACGCAGTGGGTCATCTTCGCCAGCACCGCGATTGGTGAGCTGCCACACCCAGCGAAAGAAGGGCTGTCCACCAACATCGTCGCTCACCGCCGAGTAGGGAAACACCTCGCGCACCACCACACAGTCGGGCACCGCCGCCGCCATTTGGGTCAAAAAGATATCTTCGCCAGGGGCTAAGTCAACGTCGGCTACGTTTCCTACCCCGGCCAAAAACACCAGGTAGCACGGCGGCCCTACCCCTGTAGCAACATCACTCGCAGGCAGCTCAGGACGATGCTGGGCTAGCCGATTGCCGTCGCGCAGCCACCACGACAGGGTGCTAATGGGGGCAATAGTACCCCAGGCTAAGAAGAACAGCCCCAGGGCGGTCAGTAGTTTGCTGGTGTCGCCCAGCACTCGCGCGATTAGAGTTTGCAGCAGAGACATTATCGGCAGCGCCCCAGCGGTAGACTGAGCCAGGTAGTCATAGATTTAACCATGGGTCAGCGGCATTCTATCAGGTGGTTAAGGCAGGTACTGGCAGATGCCTTAACGCTCAACCAGGATTTTTATGAGCACAGCCACCGGTACCCGGCAGCAAAACAGTATGCCCGGGGCATCGTAGTAGTAGCAGGCTTGTCCCACGGCCTGGGCAGTGGGCTCATTTTGCTGCTGTACAAGCCCTCCTTACTGGAGTTGGGCCTGGGGATACTCATTAACAGCATTAGCGTAGTCGCTGGGTACTACCTATGGACCTACGGCCTCTGGAAGATCAACACCTACCTGGCCCCGCCCGTACCCCCCTACCGAGAACTGCTGGTGCCGGTGGGGTTTGCCTACACGCCTCAGATGCTCAACCTGCTGACGGTAATTCCGCTGCTGGGCCGACCGATTACCCTGGCTCTAGCGGGGTGGACACTGCTGGGCGCGATCGCCGCTGTGCGGGCCGGACTAAATATCGGCCTGATCAAGGCAACGCTGCTGGCCGGGGTAGGCTTTACCCTGGTGCAGGTCGGCATCGGCCTGGTGCAGGAAGGCGTGCAGAACTGGGTGGCCCCTAACCTTCTCCAGTAATCGACAGGGCATCGACCCAGATGCGCGGGCACAGGCCACCGGGGGTGACCTCGACCTCAGGCTCCACATGCACAATCGCCTTAAGCAGATCGCAGAAGTCACCCGCTACGGTAGCCGACTCTACGCTGACGCGCACTCCCCCGTTCACCAGCCAGCCGTCGAAGGGCAGCGAGAATGAGCCCTGGAGCGCATTCACCCCGGCGTGAAGCGCCTGCAAATCATCAATGAAAATGACGTTCTGAGCATGGTCTAGGCTGAACTCGGTCGAAGCCTCAGCCCCCGGCAGCACGTGGTAGTAGCTGGGGCTAACCGATACCTTAGCGCCAATGCTGGCGTGGCCCGTAGGGCTGGTGCCCATGCGCTTAGCGGTGCCAGCGCTATGCAAAAACTGGGTCAGCACCCCCTGCTCAATAATCGGCACCCGGCGGGTGGGCGTGCCCTCGCCGTCAAAGGTTTCGGCGCTAACGTTCTCAGGGTGTAGGGCGTCGTCGTAGACCGACAGCAAGGGTGAGGCCACCACTTTGCCCAAAGAATCTTGGTTGGACAGGCTGCGGTTGTCCAGCACGCTCTGGGCGTTGTACATATTTGAGAATGCGCCCAGCAGGCTCAAAAACGCCTCGCCCGAAAACACCACCCGGTACTTGCCTGAGGCCACCTTGTTG
>JBARVK010000024.1:0-3267 GCA_049646225.1 Nodosilinea sp. | reverse complement strand
CTCTAGCCATTGACTCAGGGTAGACGATAGACTCATGACAACTTTTGGTTTGGGTACAGGGGCTATTGTCCCTTACCCAATTTTCTTTTGCAGGCTCCCCTAACCCCTGGCTGCGCCCCTTAAATTCTTTTCTCTGAGGGAGAGAAACCTGGGAAAAATCGTCTATTTTCTTTGCTCTAACTTGTGAGCAGACTCAATGTAGGCTTTTGCCGGATCGGGCGGCTATTTCAGACTGGATAAGGGCCCAGGAACGATTTCGACGACGAAAGTTTGCTAGTAGGGCTACAGCGGGGAAGCCCTGTTTCCGGTGGCCAAGCCTCGATCTGGCTGAATGTTACTGCTACAACATTGGCTCAATGCTGCTGCCCCAAACCTGTGAGCTAGAGTAGCCTGCCTCTTGGGCATTGACACAGTTGCTTCTGAGGGTCGATGTGGAGCAGATGCCAGATCTACTAAATTGTGATAGTTCAATGCGGGACAGATCAATAACAGCATTCTCGGCTTTGGACAGCTGTGCGACGTGACATTTTGCAGTAGGTAAAGAGAAATCAACCATGAAATATCGACAGCTCGGCAATAGCGACCTGACTGTTTCAGAAATTGCCCTCGGATCCTGGCTAACCTACGGTGGCGGGGTCGAGCGGCAGCAGGCCGAGGCCTGTGTGCACAAAGCTTTAGATGTTGGCATCAACTTCATCGATACCGCCAACGTTTATGGACGTGGGGCCGCCGAATCGTTTTTGGGGGAGGTGCTAGAGGGAATCGATCGCAGTTCCTACGTGCTGGCTACTAAGGTCTACTTCCCCATGTCGCCCGACGATCAGGGCCTGTCAGCGGCGCAGATCTACAAGCAGCTTGACGCCTCGCTGCAGCGTCTCAATACCGACTACGTTGACCTCTACCAGTGCCACCGCTACGACAGCAGCACCCCGCTGGAAGAAACTATGGCGGCCCTGACTGACGTGGTGCAGCAGGGCAAAGCACGCTACATCGGTTTTAGCGAGTGGAACCCCGCCCAAATTCGGGCAGCGCTGCATCTGCCCAATGTTGAAAAGTTTGTCTCCAGCCAGCCTCAGTACTCGATGCTGTGGCGGCAACCCGAAGAGAAGGTATTTCCCCTCTGCGCCGAAAACGGCATTGGCCAAATTGTCTGGTCGCCTCTAGCCCAGGGCGTGCTGACTGGTAAGTACAAGCCCGGTACCGCTCCCCCCGCCGATTCTCGCGCCGCTAACGACAAAATGAACGGGTTTATGCAAGATCTCAAGAGCGATCGCGTGCTCGACGCCGTTCAAAACCTGTGGCCCCTGGCCGACCAGCTCAATATCTCGGTGGCACAGCTAGCCCTGGCCTGGATTTTGCGCGACAGACGGGTTAGCGCCGCGATCGTGGGAGCTAGCCGCCCCGAGCAGGTAGCCGAAAACGCCGCGGCCTCAGGCATTACCCTCGATGAGCCGATGCTGCGCGAGATCGATATGGTGCTAGAACCAGCCCTTTATCAAATGGCTCAGTAGGCGAATGGCCCAAGCGAGCTGCACTATTATGTTGAATTTGGGGATCACAACATGCTCAAAAGCTGGATGATCATTAGCGGTATTACCTTTTTGGTAGCCCTGGGCGGTAGCTTGATTCGGCCCCGAGATGTCTCCTGGGGGCTGCGGCTCGATCGCCCCCAGTGGCTATTTTTTGAGCCCGCCATTCCCGTCATCTGGACAGTGATCTTTGTCTGCGGCGCAGCCTCGGCCAATCGCGTCTGGCAGGCTGAACCCGGCACTGCCAAAACCTGGCTGTTGATGGGTTTCTATCTGCTGGTCGAGCTGGTCACAGTCGCCTACATTCCAGTCACCCTGAGGCTCCACAGCCTCAAGGTGGGTACCGTGCTGGGCGGCATTGGGGTCATATTGGGCATTTTGCTGGCGCTGACGGTGTTACCAATCTCAGGGCTGGCGGCACTGCTGCTGCTGCCCTATGCGCTCTGGAGTCCGATTGGTACCTACACCACCGGGCAAATGGTCGAGCTCAACCCCGATGCGGGTTAGGGAAAGAGCCGCAATCCAATTCTGGATGGGGGATACCTAGGGCCTCGATCGCATCTTTGACTGCAGTGGGTCGTTCAGCCAGCGGGTAAAGGTTATCTGCCTGCCATCGGGAGCCAGAAAATCGTTGAGTCGGCATAAAACCGAAGGAAAAGCCTTTGCATCGGGCGGGTGGATCACTCCACTGAAGATATTTTGAATAGTCGGCACTACGACTAGAGGATCGCGGCTGAAGACGATAGGAATGGTCTATTCAAGCCAAACAAACGCTTTCCCTGCCTACAGGTTGATCAGGTTTCCTGCTGTAGACAGAGGGGCTTGATAAAATATTAAGTTAAGTTAAATACAGCTAGCAAAGGTTCAGAATGCATCTTTGAAAAATGCTTTCTCGGCCCATAGCCTAACCATAGCAAAAGGATTTTTTATGACCAACTACACAGCCGCAGTCAACAACCCGAACCAAGCCATCACTAATTTTAAGCGCTTAGACGTAGACGAGCAGCTAGCGCTTTTATGGTTCGTCTATGAGCAAATGGGCAATGCCATTACTCCCGCCGCTCCCGGTTCGGCTTCCCCAGATATTGCTACCGGTCTGTATGACCAGGTCAAGACCCAGGAGCAGCAGCAGCAGCTCGACACCATGCGCGCGATCGCCCGAGGCGATCAGGGCAACCAAATTAGCCGTGAGTACGGCTCGCTGAGCGCTAACACCAAGCTGGCCTTCTGGTACTTCTTGGCCCAGGGCATGACCAGCGGCGAGATCATTCCTATGCCCGACAACTACGAGCTCACCAACGCAGGCCAAGATCTGCTGGCGGCCCTCGAAACCATGGACTTTGAAGATCAAATTACCATTCTGCGCAACGCTGCCGACAGCATGGGCAGCGAACCTGCCAGCGGCTCTAAGGTGTAATAGTCACTCTTGCCAGGCCCTACTTAACGCCTTAGTGACGATGCGCATAGCCCAATCTGGGCCTGCCCTCACTGATTAGAGCATAGAGAAGAGACCTCAAAGGCTCGCCAGCTTGAATGGCGAGCCTTTGGGGTGTTTGGGAAAGACGGGCAAGGGCTCGAACTCTGTTTCCTCCTAGATATTAAATGACGCTGTGGGGTGCGTCATCGCTAGGCGTGACGTACAACATTGACCCCGGCGGTGCGTTGGGCTATCGCCACAAAACACCTCATACCAAATCCGAAACACACCTCATACCAAATCCGAAACACACCTCATACC
>JBARVK010000023.1:0-1837 GCA_049646225.1 Nodosilinea sp. | reverse complement strand
CCCTTGATCTAGACAGCATTTTTGCCGCCGCCGCCCGCGAAATTGCTCACCTGCTCCAGTCCGACCACGTTGATATACAGATGTATCTCCCCGCTGACCACCAGTGGCGAGTGATAGCAGAATATCGGGCTGACCTGGCCCTGCCCAGCCTGCTCTACCGCACGGTGGCCGATCCGGAGGCCGGGTCACCCCAGACCGACCTAGTGCAGATCGATACAACCGTCACCTCCCACGATTTGCTCGACACCCTGCCCGGCGGCTGGCTGCTGGTGCCGGTCTACTTAAGCCACCCCCGACCCTGGGGACGGCTGGGCATTCACCGCCAGTCTCTTACCCAAGACCCGTGGAAAACCACTGACATTGAGCTGGTGCAAACCGTGGCCGACCAGCTAGGCATTGCCGTGCAGCAGGCTCAAACCCTGGCCCAGGCCCAGCGCGAGCTACGCCAGCGACAGCGGGCTGAGGGCCGCCTGAAAGAGGCCCAGCGCATTGCCCACACCGGCAGCTGGGAGCTGTACCTGCCTGGACAGCAGCTCACCTGGTCGGAGGAGATGTTTCGCATCTATGGCCTCAGCCCCCGGTCTGTCGTCCCGACCGTGGCGGTGCAGCTGGCCGCCCTAGAGGAGAGCGATCGCGCCCGCTGGGAGAATCAACTTAGCGCCTCTAGCCGCAGCGGCCAGCCCCTCAATATAGAGGTAGCGATTCGGCGCCCCGACGGCCACCGCCGCTTTGTGCATCTGCTGGGGCAGGCCCAGCGCAATGCCCTGGGGGAGGTTATCAGCCTGGTGGGTACCCTCACCGACATCACCGATCGCAAGCTGATCGAAGACCGGCTGGTCTACGAAGCCCTGCACGACCCCCTCACCGGGTCGCCCAACCGAGCCTTTTTTATGGAGCAGCTCAATGGGGCGGTGGCGGCGGCCAAATCGTCTCAGGCGGTCAGTTTTGCGGTGCTGTTCATTGACCTCGATCGCTTTAAGGTGATCAACGACAGCCTGGGCCACCTGGTGGGCGACCAACTGCTGATCGAGTGCGCCCGCCGCCTAGGTTCGGTGGTGCGAGAGGGCGATCTGGTAGCCCGGCTGGGGGGCGACGAATTTGCCATTTTGCTCAACCCGATCGCTGTTATTGACGACGCCCACAGCGTAGCCGATCGCATTCACCAGGTGCTGCAAATGCCGCTGGTGCTGGAGGGGCGCGAAATTTTTATCAGCGCTAGCGTGGGCATTGCCTCCAGCCTGACCGGGGCGGTGGAGGCGGTCGACTTTTTGCGCGACGCCGACACCGCCATGTACCGGGCCAAAGACAACGGGCGGGGACAGTCGGCCCTGTTCGACCCCGCCATGTACGAACAGGTGACCACCCGCCTCACCCTTGAAAACGACCTTCAGCGGGCGATCGCTCGCCAGGAACTGGCGCTGCACTACCAGCCCATTATCGATTTGGTGCACCACCGGCTGATTGGCTTCGAGGCCCTGGTGCGGTGGTACCATCCGACCTGGGGCCTGATTTCACCCGCTACCTTTATTCCCCTGGCCGAAGAGACCGGCCTGATTCATGCCATTGGCGAATGGACGCAGCAGGTGGCCTGTGAGCAGATGCAGCAGTGGTGTCAGCACCTGCCCGAGGCCCAAGACTTGGTGCTCAGCGTCAACCTCTCGGTGAAGCAGTTTGCCCACCCTCGGCTGATTGAGACCATTGACGAGGTGCTGGCGGCGACCGGCCTCAGCAGCGATCGCCTGCGGCTCGAAATTACCGAAAGTGCCCTGATCGAAAACCCACAAACTGCCGAGGTGATCTTAAAGAGTCTGGGCGATCGCGGTATTCAGCTAGGCAT
>JBARVK010000022.1:0-2041 GCA_049646225.1 Nodosilinea sp. | reverse complement strand
CCGTAGCCATCATTATGAGGACATTCCCCGCAATGGAGTCGCTGTCTGTCATTCCCGTAGCAACGGGAATCCATGGGAGAGCAGGTTCTCCAGAGTGGATTCCCGCATCCGCGGGAATGACGGCCCTTGCATGCTGTCTTGACCTGCGTGGCTATCGCTATAGCTATCAATGTTTTCAGGATACTGTGCCGCCAGGGCGCGTTTGAGGTCGTGCTCCTATGACTGTACGGCTCAGGCAGCCACAAAAAAGAGCGCCTCGCAAGACGCTCTTTTCAGCTAACTAGCTCAATGGCAGATCTAGGCTTCCAAAGTCAGAGCCTACTTCTCCAGGATCACCTTGGCTACCATGCCAGCTCCACGGTGGGGAGCGCAGTAGTAGGTGTAGGTACCGGCGGGCATATCGTCGGTAAAGGTGGTGGAGTAGTTTTCGCCGGGGGCAAAGGTCAGCTGAGTGTGGGAAATGCTGTCAGCTAGGGCCTTATCACCGGGAACGTTGGCGGCATCAAACACGACGTTGTGGGGGGCCATTTTGTTGTTTACCCAGGTCACAGTGTCGCCAGGCGAAACGGTAACGGTGCTGGGTTCAAATACGAGCAGACCCGCATCAGAACCCATTTTGACGTCGTAGTTGGTGGCCGCAGCGGGTGCAGAGGCCAGGGTGAGCGTACCCACCACCAGCAGAGCAGACAGAATAACTAGGCCCAAACGCTGGGCGGCGCGAAATATACGTTGCATATCTACCTCTAAAACTCGTATCTCCAGTTCAATCAAACGGGGGCTGTCGAACAGCCTTCCTATGGCATATTACCTGCTTTGCGCGGTAACTTGGGGCGTTAGCCCTGGGGTAATTACCGCTGTGGGCGACCGATGCAGCACTGCTATTAAAATTAATAGCTATCCCAGGGGCAATTACCCATACACACTGGCTTCGCCCTCCAGTGACCCAACTATCCCTAGACCTGAGGAGCAGAGAAGCGGGTTTTACCAGCTCCCCACATGTCACCAATGACCTTGGGCTGAAGCAAAATATGACCCGAAATCGCGACTAAATCTTCCTCGGTTAAGCTACGCATTTTGGGAAAGATATCGGCGCTCTTTTTGCTGGGGTGGACCTGAGAAATGTCGGTCAAACCATCGTAGGTCGTCGGCTCTTTCAGATAGTCCACCAGGGCTTCAATGTTGTCGCGGGGAGGCAGGGCACCAGCCAGAGTCTCTGGGTCGAGGCCAACGGTAGGGTTGGTCTTGGTAATGCCTCCTACGTGGCAGGTGCCACAGGCGTAGTTAAACTGACGACGGCCACGGGTTACTTGCTCCAGAGATAGCACAAGGGTATCTCCTTCGGGGTTGAGCATAACGGTACGGGTGGCCTCATCTAGCTCAGCCGCGACAGCGTCTCCCATCACCAGGTGGCTAACAAAGAAGAGTGCGACCGCAACTAGCCAAATGCATCTCTTCAACATGGTTCTCCTCGAATGTATAGGGCTTGGGTATGAAATCAACACAGCTGTGTCCAAGTCAGATGTGGGGTTGTATTCCCGAAGGCAAACCTCCGCAGCTGACCTTGACCGTGGAGTAAATTCAATGGAGAGTTCCCCCATCAAATCAATCTTGTAATGTCTATCATGCCACCGAAGGGGTCCATTCCCAATGTTTTGCCGTTACAAATCGACGCCAATATGGGTTGGCGCGGCGGTTTCTAAGCCATTGCTCCAGGAACCGTGATCGTCATGGGTAGGGGGAACAGCAACAGGCTGATGCAGCCGAATCAGCTGAGCGGGGCTCTGTTTGAGCTGGGTGCGCGGCACAATTAAATCGACAAAGCCGTGGTCACGCAGGTACTCAGCGGTTTGAAAATCGTCGGGAAGTTTTTCGCGCAGGGTCTGCTCCACCACACGACGACCGGCGAACCCAATAGTAGCTTTGGGCTCAGCGAGGATGATATCGCCCAGCATGGCAAAGCTGGCGGTGACGCCGCCCGTAGTGGGGTGGGTGAGCACCGGCATGTAGAGAAGCTTAGCGGCCTGGTGCTGCTGTAGTGCCC
>JBARVK010000021.1:0-2079 GCA_049646225.1 Nodosilinea sp. | reverse complement strand
GGCCAAGAGCCACTGCGTCGCCTGGACGGTGGCCGACCTGCTCAGCGACATTCAGGCTACTGACCCCAGCCTGGCCCAAAAGGTGTATCTCCTCGACGACTGTGCTTCTCCGGTGGTCGTCCCTGGGGTGGTCGATTTTACCGATCAGGCCGAAGAAGCCTACCAACGGTTTGCGGCGGCGGGCATGCACCGGGTGCAGTCGACCATGGCGATCGCCGACTGGCCGAGCGACATCAGCGCCCCCGCTGACAGGTGACCCAAACACATGTTCAAAAATGAACAAAAAATGAATTGACGCCGAATTTCCTTGCCAGAAAACCTGTATTTCTACTAATAATTTGACAACGAAACGGTGGTAGTATGTTAACTACTGAAGGGGAGTAGCTTTGGGTTTGTTAACCCAATCATCTGAGTCAACATACTGGCGATGAGCCTGGTTCAGATGGTGAATTAGCCTTGTATTAACCCTGTGCCATTCGCAAGCGAGACCTTCACTGAGTCCACAACCCTGTGGGCTTGGTGGGGTCTTTTTGAGCATCCATCATGCCCACTCGGTACCTACACAACTGGAGAGGAGCATGACCCCACTCACCGGCTTTACCGCTGGCCTACTGCTGATTACCCTGTCTGAACTGGGAGATAAAACTTTTTTTATTGGCGTTATTTTGGCTACCCGTCACCCGCGACGCTGGGTGTTTGTGGGGGTTACGGCCGCGCTGTTTATCATGACCGTTTTGTCGGTAGCGATTGGCCAGGTGGTCACGGTGTTTCCGGAACGCTACGTGCGGTTGCTAACGGTGGCGCTATTTTTAGGGTTTGGGCTGAAGCTGCTGTACGATGCCAGCCGCATGACCGGGCCGGGCAGCCTGGCCGATGAGCAGGCCGAGGCCCTGGAGGTGGTCGAAGAGCGGGAGGCTGGGGTGAACCAGTGGACGGTTAGATCAGTGCTGATCGAGGCGTTTAGCCTGACCTTTGTGGCTGAGTGGGGCGATCGCACCCAGTTTGCCACCGTAGCCCTGGCGGCGGCCCATCATCCGGTGGGGGTGGTGCTGGGGGCAACCCTGGGCCATGCGATTTGTGCGGCGATCGCGGTCGCCTGCGGCAAGCTGATCGCCGGGCGTATTTCAGAACGCTGGCTCACGACGGTCGGCGGGGTATTGTTTATGGTCTTTGGTCTGGCGGCGGCCCTGGACATAGGTTAGGCCACCACCCGGCTCGGGGACTATCGAACCCCTGTACCGTAGGCGATGACTTCTAGGGCCCACCACCCCCTGACCGCTGCTGCCGCCCAGCTCAGCCGTTTGAATGCGAATATTGACGACCCGTTCAGCGCCCCAGGCCAGGGCAGCCTCTTCCATTCGCAGCAGGGCTTCTCGCCGACCTCGTTCGAGCAAGCTTTCGTAGACCGTAATGCGACCGCCCAGCAGAGACATCATCCCCGCTATGAAAGTCTTAAAGAAATCGGATGAAATTACCACGCTGCCTACAAAGAGCTGGGACTGACGGGCATTGGGTGCCGCTGCCCTGGCCCCAGCCGTACTGAGTACTAACCCCGTAACGGCCCGCTCGCGGTGCTGCAAGAGGCGCAGGTGCTGCTGCTCTGCCCTGGTGCCAAACAGGTAGCCAATCCCCAGCAGAAACGCAAAAGCAATGAGTCCTTCCATGGCTACTCTACCCGTACGGCGGTGCCGTAGGCGAACAGCTCTGCCGCCCCCTGGGTCAGCGATGAGGTGGCAAAGCGAACGTTGACAATGGCGTTGGCCCCCCGCCGCTGGGCCTCTTGCACCATGCGCTGGGTGGCCTCTTCGCAGGCCTCCTGCAGCAGTTCGGTGTAGCCCTTGAGTTCGCCCCCCACAATGTTTTTGAGGCCGGCGGCAATGTCGCGGCCCAGGTGCTTCGCTCGTACCGAGATGCCCTGCACTAACCCCATCTGCTGGGTGATGGTTTTGCCATATAGCTATAGCCACGTCGGTCGGGACAGCATACTAATGCCGTCTTTCCCGCGCATGCGGGAATCCACGCTGGAGAAACTGTTCCCAAATGGATTCCCGTTGCTACGGGAATGACGGACAGCTACTA
>JBARVK010000020.1:0-9797 GCA_049646225.1 Nodosilinea sp. | reverse complement strand
GTGCCGTTTCGCACCACATTGAGTACGAGCTAGAAGAACTTTTAGCTACACCACACCTGCTCAACCAGCTCAATTACGATGCGATCGCCCTGGGTCAGGTTGACCCCACCAATTCAGAAGCGCTATTTCGCCACTTCATGCGGCAATCGAACCAGTTTAGCCGCATCGACTCAGTGTTTTGGGGCCAGGCCAACGGCGAGTTTGTGGGCCACACAGTGCTGGGGCGGCAGGCTCACCAACTCATGCGCGGCGGCCCCTCCCTAGACAACCAAATTCAGTTTTTGGAGGTAGATGCGGCCACGGGTCAGCCCGTTGAATTAGTGCAATCAACGCCCGACTGGAACACGCTGACCCGACCCTGGTACCAGGCTGCGGTGCAGGCTAAAGGCCCCGTTTGGGGCGAAATTTTCTCATACTATGCCCTGCCCGTGCTGGCACTGTCGGCCTCTAGACCGGTGTACGACGACAGCGGCAGATTGCTGGGCGTGCTGGGCAATAACGTCTTTCTGAGTCATATCAGCCGCTTTTTGCAGGAGATGCCGATCAGTGAGAACGGACAGGCTTTCATTATGGAGCGATCGGGCCTGCTGGTGGCCACCTCAACCGAGGCCAACCCCTATGAACTAATTGACGGTCGCCCGCAGCGCTTCTACGCAGTGAAGAGTGCAGATCCCCTCATTCAAGCCAGTGCGCAGCGGCTGCTGAATCAGTCGGGGGATGATGGCAGCCGGATTGAGCCGCAGCAAACTGAGTTTGAGCTCGATCGCAAGCGGCAGTTTATGCAGGTGTCTACCCTCAACGACGCCTACGGCCTCGACTGGCTGATTGTGGTAATTATTCCTGAAACTGATTTTACAGCCCAGATTGAGGCCAGTCGCTACAACACCCTCGCCCTCTGTGCCCTGGCGCTGCTCGGGGCGATCGCCTCTGGGCTCTACACCAGTCGCTGGATTACCCGTCCCCTCAGCGCCTTTAGCTCGGCCTCTCAGGCTATTGCCGATGGCAACCTCAAGCAGGAAATTGGCCCCACGGGCCTGCAGGAGCTAGAGGGACTAGCCCAAGCCTTCAACAGCATGGCCGCTCGATTGGAGTCATCTTTTGGCGATTTACAGCGCTCTAAGGTAGAGATTGAGATCGCCAACGCTGAAATTCAGCAGCAGGCCGCTCTTTTTCAGCTGATGGCCGAAAATATGAGCGATTTAGTCTGTCTGCACAGCTTGGATGGCACCTATCTCTACGTCAGCCCCTCCGCCCAGTGGCTGCTGGGTTATACCCCTGAATCGCTCATGGGCCTGCACCCCTGTGATTTGGTTCACCCCAAGGATGTCTCGGACTGTCTGAACTATTTACGTCCACCCGATGGGGACCCACCCCTAACCTTAAAGCCTGCGATTTGCCGCATGCGTCATTATCAGGGCTACTACATCTGGCTGGAGACATTTACACGACCCATTGTCGATGCCACAGGTGCAGTGGTGCAGCTACAGACCGCCTCTCGCGATGTCACGGCCCGGGAGAGAATGCGTCGTCAGCTTGAGCACGACGCCTGCCACGATAGCCTGACCGGGCTGCCCAACCGCAAGCTGCTTCAAGATCGCTTGGAAACAGCCCTAGCCAAGGCCCGAGCCAATAGTCACTACCGTTTTGCTCTGTTGTTTTTAGATATTGATCACTTTAAGGTGGTCAACGATAGCCTAGGCCACCTCATTGGGGATGAGCTCTTGATGGAGATGGCCAGTCGGCTCATAGCCTTACTGCGATCGACCGATCTGGCGGTACGCCTGGGGGGCGACGAATTTATGGTGCTGCTGGAGGATGTAGACACCTTTGATCAGGCCCAGGCGATGGCGGAGCAAATTTTAGAACTGCTGCGCCATCCTTTTCAGCTCAGCAGCCACCAGATGTTCGCCACCGTGAGCCTGGGGCTGGTTATGGGCAGTGCTCACTACCAGTCGGCCTCAGACCTGATTCGCGATGCCGATACGGCTATGTACCGGGCCAAAGCCGTGGGGCGTGACGGCTATCAGGTCTTTGACAGCGGCATGCACGATCGCGCGATCGCGCGACTCACCCTGGAAACCGAACTGCGGCGCGCCCTACTAGACCATCCCGAAGAATTTGTGCTGTTTTACCAGCCCATTATTGACCTACAAACCGCCAAGGTGAAAGGGTTTGAGGCGCTGGTGCGGTGGCAGCACCCCCAGCGAGGCCTGGTAATGCCCGATGATTTTATTTCGGTGGCCGAGGAAACCGGGCTGATTGTACCCCTCAGTAACTGGCTGCTGGAGCTAGCCTGTAACCAAATGGCCACCTGGAAACGCGCCTACGCCCAAGCGGTAGAGTTAACGGTCAGCGTTAACCTATCGGCGCTGCAGTTGCACAGCAACGGGCTGATGCAGCGGGTTGATGAGGTGCTGCACAACGCCAATCTCTCACCCCGCAGTCTGGTACTAGAGCTGACCGAGAGCATGTTAATCGACCATATTGACGACACAATTATGGTGCTCAACGGCCTGCGTCAGCGGGGAATTGGCCTCAGCATTGATGACTTTGGCACCGGCTACTCGTCGCTGAGCTACCTGTACCGCTTCCCCATCACCAGTCTCAAAATTGATCGCTCCTTTGTCAGCCAGATGGAAACCAGCCTGAGCCATGAAAAGATTGTTCACACAATTATCAACCTGGGGCGACAGCTGGGCTTTCAGGCGATCGCCGAGGGGATTGAGACCGCAGAACAGGTCAACGCCCTCAAGCGGCTCGGCTGTAACTACGGCCAGGGCTACTGGTTTGGTCGCCCCCAGCCTGCCGCCGAAGTTGACAGCTGGCTGGCCCAGACTACAACCTACTACCGGCCTCAGCCGGTGGCCTGAGCCGCCGGTCAACCCAACGCTTGGCCTTGTAGATCGCTTCAGTGCGACTAACCACCCCCGGCACCGCCACGGCACAGCCGCGATCGTGAGTGGCCCAAACGGCATACATCGGCACATCGTTTTCAGTGCTCTGGTCTAGCTCCAGAAAAAAACCTCGGTAAGTAAAGGCCAGCACGATATGAGGGTAGTCTGGGTCAGCGAATAGCATAGCGATGGGAAAAGGAGAACAGCCTCGGCTCCACGACCTCGGCATGGGCCGAGGCTCAGCCTTGAATAGCCACCAGCTCAATGTCAAAAATCAAATTTTCTCCTGCCAGGGGATGGTTAGCATCGAGGGTGACATCGGCCTCGGACAGATCGGTCACCATCACGGGCACCACCTGACCCTGGGGTCCTTGAATTTGAAGCTGCTGGCCGACATCCAGGGGAATATCGTCGGGAATGTGGTGACGCTCAACGACCATCACCATTTCTTCACGACGGGGGCCGTAGGCTTTTTCAGCCGGAATCACTTCGGTTTTGGCGTCACCGGGGGCCATACCCACCACCGCCGCCTCAAAGCCCGGAATCACCTCGCCGTTGCCAATGGCAAATTCTAAGGGGTCGCGATCGCGCGATGAGTCAAAGACGGTGCCGTCTTCGAGCTTGCCGGTGTAGTGGATTGCTACGCTGTCGCCTGATTTAGCCTGGGTCATGGAACCATCCTTTCTGATTGCACTAGGGGTTATCGTATGGTCATCAAAACTATCCTGTTCACGCTAACGGTCATTTTGTCGAACCCTGGCAATACTAGAGATTTTCCTAAGGTTTCAAATTTCAGTCATCCGCAGACAAGTCGGTGAAATCAGCTCGCCGCGATCGCTACATCCCTTACCATGCTGTATATAGAGCCCTATCTACCCGCCCTAAGCTCCAAAATATTTCCATGGCTACTGCCACAGACGACGCCATTGACCAGGCTGACAGCAACATCTGGCTGTGCGAATTCCAGGCCATTCTGCAGGGGGCCGTCGGCGGCTTTTTGTTCGGCATTCCCCTGCTGTATACCGTAGAGGTATGGTCGATTGGGGCCGCCACCGACCCTCGCTGGCTGCTGGCGGTGCTGGCGGCCACCTTGATCGGAGTAGGGCTGCTCACCCAGGTTGAAGGATTCCGCCAGACCCTCAGCCTGCATCCGCTAGAAACTCTGTTTGAAAGTATTGAGGCCGTTGCCATTGGGACCGTGTGTGCGACGCTGGCTTTGGTGCTGCTGCGCCGCATTACCTTGGCTACGCCCCTAGCAGAGGTGCTAGGCAAAGTGGTGTTTGAGACCGTACCCTTTGCCCTCGGGGTGGCCCTGGCGCGATCGACCCTGCAAGGCAAGCGCGATCGCAGTGCCGGAACGGATTCTCCTGCCGAGTCAGGGGCTGGGCGCATCGGGAACCGCCGCAGTACAGCCTCCCGGCTGCGGCAGGTGGACTCTCCCACCCTGGCCAACCTGGGGGATGCCCTAGTCGATTTTGACGCCGCCCTAATCGGTGCAGTGCTGATTGCCTTTAGCATTGCCCCCACCGAAGAAGTGCCCCTGTTGGCTGCTTCCCTGCCTCCGCTGTGGCTGCTGCTGATTATGGCCGCCTCCCTGGGACTTTCCTATGCGGTGGTCTTTGCCTCTGGCTTTACTGACCGGGTCGAACGGCGGCAGCGGGGCCTGCTGTTTAGCCCCATTACCGAAACCCTGGTGGCCTATCTGGTGGCGCTGCTGGCCTCGCTGGCCATGCTGGTGCTGTTTCAGCAGCTCAACCCCAGCGACCCCTGGTCAGAGTGGCTGAGCAATATTTTAGTATTGGGTTTACCGGCCTCCATTGGTGGGGCCGCAGGCCGTATTCTGATCTAATGGACTTGCCCACCCCCCCCGGCCCAGCCCCGACAGATGCCTCTCAACGCTTCACCCAGCGCTCTGCTGCCGAGTGGATGACGTTTGTGGTGGCCTCGTTTATTTTGCTGGGGCTGGTCGGGCTAATTTTGTTTGACTGGCAAACCAACCAAAACCAGCCCCCCGCCTTTGCAGTGGCGGTATCTGAGGCGGTGCGCGTTACCGATGGCCGCTACTACGTGCCCTTTGCCATCACCAATACGGGGGGACGCATTGCCCGGATGGTTCAGGTTACCGCCGAACTCAATATTGCCGGTGCTGACGATGAAACCGGCGAGCAGCAGATTGATTTTCTCTCTGGCCACGAAACTAAAGCGGGCAGCTTTGTGTTTATCCACGATCCTCAGGAGGGAGATTTGATAGTGCGGGTAGCCAGCTACCGACTACCGTAGAATGCTTGGGGGGCGCGAGATGAGAGGCATCCGCAAAATCAACGGAAGGGGGATGCATGCTTGGCTACGTTTTGATCTTGCTGGCGACCATTTGCTTCGGGGCCCAAAACTTAATCACGCGGGTGCTGTTTGTGCCCTCTGACCTGCTCAGTCTGGTACAAACCGGCGGCTTTGTCGAACCGACCCTGCCCAACTCATTTTTGCTCATGTTTATGCGCACGGTGCTGGGAGTACCCCTGATGGCGGTGCTGCTGCCGCCGATCTACCCGCCCATGTGGGCTGACCTGCGCCAGTTAGGCGCAGCTAGCTATCGCCGCGAACTCTACCTGGCTCTAGCGGGGGGAGTGCTGATGTTTTCCTACCTGGCGCTACTGTATGTGTCGGTGGGCCGCATTGCCGCCGGGATTGCGCTGACTCTGTTTTTCACCTTCCCGGTCTATACGGCGCTGCTGGCCTGGTACTGGTTTGGTCACCGCCCCAGCACCAGCCGCTGGGCCATTTTGGCGCTGATCTTGCTGGGCAGCGCGCTAACGATTCCGATGACAGGAGTGGCCATTGAGAGCTGGCTGGGGGTCATCTTTGGGCTGGCCTCAGGCGTGGTGTACGCGTTTTACACCGTAGCCGCCCAAAAAGCCTTTGAAACCTTTCACCCTGTGCCTTTTACGACCGTTAGCTTCGTTGTGACGCTGGTGCTCTCAGCGGGCAGCTTGCTGCTGTGGCCGGGAGACCTAGCAGGGCTGCTGTGGCCTGCGCTATGGGTGGGTGGGCTGCTGTCTGCGATCGCCACCCTGACCGGCCATGTGCTCAATAACCTGGGCATTCGCGTGGTGGGAGCCACCGCTGCCTCCATGCTGGGCGCGGCGAACCCTGCCCTGACGGCGGTGCTGGCCTGGGGCATCCTGCAGGAGCAGCTTTCTCTGGTGCAGGGGCTAGGCGTACTGCTGGTCACCATCAGCGTCGGCCTGCTCAGCTTTACCAAACCGGCCTGAACAGCTACCAGGGGCTGAGCCCGATAAACTAGTACTTACAGCCTAAAACATGTTTACCATTTCGGATCGCTTGGCTCTCTAGTACTCGACGGCTGAAATATACCTACCGTTCTAGCCTGCATTAGTCATGAGCCGACTGAAAGGCCCGTCATTCCCGCAGAGGCGGGAATCCACTCTAGAGTAAGTTGCCTCCCATGGATTCCCGTTGCCACGGGAATGACAGTCGCTGATGCCCGGTTTCGTGAATAATCCGGGCTAGCTCGCTTAGCTCACCAGCTCCCTAGCTTGCAGAACTAGTCCCTAAACTTTCGCCTCAGAGTACTAGCCAGATAGATAGGGCGCGTTTAAATCAAATTCCACCAGTATCTCATCCCCATCCAGGGCCAGGAAATCATCCAGGGCAATGTAGTACCAGCGAATCGACGACGCTGGATCCGCTTTCATCGGTTTGAAGCCCAGCGCCATGGCGAAGGCCTCTAGATGGGGGTGAATCGTGATGGTATAGATGTCAGATAGATTGGGAAATTCCTGCTGCATCGACCTCAGGGTGGCCTGGGAATCAGCCAAAAACTCGCACACGTTGGCGTAACACCAAAACTCGGGCCTAAACTGCCAGGCTCGCACAAACACGACATAGCAATCTGGATCCCCAGACGGTGCCAGCTGAATCGGATCGGTGTCGTCCAGGGTAACCAGATGGAGACTAGCACTGGGCGGACTGTGGAACATGGCCTCGGAATCGGGATGGGCGGGGTAAAACGCGGCAACCGCCACCGGCGACTGGTTCACTACCTGCCTCAACACCCTCAAACCCTGGGGATATTGGGTCGCCCACCGCCTCAAAACCCGGGTGATTTTGAACGACGCATTCTCGGTATGCTGACTCACCCAGCTGTAGCTTTCATCCATAAATGACGCCACCAGGGGAGCATCCCGGCGGGGATCAAAGGCATTGGCCTCCACCTGAACCAGACCTTCGCAGGCTGTCTGGGGCAAAAAACTAGCGGGAATCTGTAGGCTCAGCTGAGAGGGATAGCCTTCACAGGTTGTCCGCTTCACCAGGTGCTTTTTCACCAGCTGGTTGATCATCAGACCAGCCGCCCGTTCGCTGCCGCGCGGCTGGTCTGAGTAGAATAAATCGGCGGCGGCGCTGTGGGGGCAGGTAAGCTGATGCAGCTCGGGACTCAGCTCCCTCAGGGGATTTTGGTTTGGGGCCTGTTGATAACAGGCATAGGCCCACAGCCGGACAAAGCAAATCGCCTGCCGCCGGGTCAGGCCAGACTGACCCGCCACCTGATCTACGTAGCGGCGCTCGACTTCCGGCGGAAACCACTGACTGATCTTGCTAGCGGCAGGGGCGGTAGGCATCAACATCTCCCAATCAAGGCTGCACAGGGCTCTGCTACATGGGTGTTGTTATGAAGTAAATTGTGACGCGGTCGGGGCGATCGCGTGAAAAAACTTCACCCTACTTCACGCGGCTTCAGACCTGTTCAGAACCCTGTAACCCTTGTACGGATTGCTCTAGAGTCCTACTTACCAGTCCTGGGCAGAGGCAAGGTTTA
The DNA here is from genome assembly GCA_049646225.1 of Nodosilinea sp. Classification (GTDB taxonomy): domain Bacteria; phylum Cyanobacteriota; class Cyanobacteriia; order Phormidesmidales; family Phormidesmidaceae; genus Nodosilinea. The sequence goes on along the minus strand of JBARVK010000020.1, from coordinate 2,069 downwards.
GCGGCATTGTGGTACTTAGATTGAGTTGCAGCCCCCAAGTCCATCATCCCTGTAGAGTTCCCTTTCCTGCAATTCACTGCTGATGTTTTTTCACTGTGAGGTCAGAAGGGTGTTTAATACTACCAACCAAGGTCATATTCAGGCTACATTACCTCAGCTTTCCCCCCGGCCAGCGTCCTACTTCGGGTCGGTCCGGCCCGTGGGTCAGGTTGCTTCCGTTGATTTTTTGTCAATGCTGTTCGAGACAATTTTGGATCAGCTGTTCCCCTCTCAGGGGCTACTGCTGATCAGTCGACTGGGCCACGTAATTCAGAGCAGTCCTAACGCTAGGAAGCTCTGTCAGGTTTTACAAACTGGTGCTGGCCCTGCGCCACCGACAGCCCGCCTAGAATGGCCGGATCTCTGGTCACTGCCGACCCAAATTCGGACGCTTTGCAAGTCCATGATTGAAAGCCGGGAGGACTTTCCCAATCAGCGTATACAGCTCCACGATGAAATTGATATCGAAGGTCAATGCTGCGTGCATTTAACCGGTGACTGGGTTGATTGGGGCGAGGCTGAAACAACTTACCTGTTGATTTCCATAGAAAACCTGTGGGAAGTAACGGCCCAGCGAGCCGCCTTTGATGCCTATCGCTATCAGCTAACGGCCCGAGAAAGCGATGTATGGCGGCTGGCTATGCAGGGCTGTTCCTACAGCGAGATCGCTGAACAACTTTTTATCAGTGTGAACACCGTCAAGCGTCATATGAAGAGTATTCACGAAAAAAGACGACGGTAGACGCTAAGCGATACCTGTGAAGATGCAAGGGGCATTTGAGGGGCGATCGCCCCTCAAATCAGCTAAGCGTCGCTAGAGGTGGGGACTTGAATCAGGACCTGAGCCACTGGCCCCACCTGGGCCGAGGGGCACAGGTCGGCTAAAACACAGCCCCCGCAGTTAGGGTTGCGTGCCTTACAGACGGCCCGCCCGTGGTAAACCAGCCGAATCGACCAGTTTTCCCAATCGGGCTGGGGCAGCAGCTTGATCAGGTCGCGCTCGATTTTGACGGGGTCAGCGTACTGGGTCAGCCCTAGCAGGTTGGTAATGCGTTTGACATGGGTATCATCGGTAACGCCCCCATTGATACCAAAACCGTGGGCCAGCACCACATTGGCGGTTTTGCGGGCTACTCCCGGCAGCGTCACCAGGTCATCCATGCGGGAGGGCACTTCGCCGTTGAAATCGGTGATTATTTTTTGGCAGGCAGCGCGAATATTTTTAGCTTTGTTGCGGTAGAACCCGGTGGATTTGACCAAACGCTCTAGGTCTTCTAGATCGGCCTCGGCAAAGGCGTAGACGTCGGGGTAGGCGGCAAACAGGGCTGGGGTAACCAGATTCACCCGCTCATCGGTACACTGGGCCGCCAACATGGTGGCGACCATCAGCTGGAGCGGATTCTTAAAGTCAAGGGAACAGGGGGCTTCGGGGTAGAGCCGCTTGAGCCGGAGCAAAATCTCAAGCGCCCGCTGCTTTTTGGAGGCTCGCCGCTGGTTGGGCATAGCGGAGGTCAGGGGGGATGGGGTAGAGGGTGGATGGGTAGAAGCCCAAAATGGCCTGGCGCTGCCAGTGAGAAAACCATAGGGTGCATCCGCGCGGATGCACCATCTTAAGGGTTTCAACCGTTCTTACCGCAGGTTTTGGAAGAATTCGAGCTGGGTGGTGTCGCGCACGATCAAAAAGACGCCGAGGCCGAGCAGCAGCACCAGGCCGGTCTGCATCACGTTCTCTTGAATGCGATCGGGCAGGGGCTTGCCGCCGCGCAGAGCTTCGATCGCGAGGAATGCCAGCTGGCCACCATCTAGCGCGGGCAGGGGCAAAATATTGATAATGGCCAGGTTGATGCTGATGATAGCGGTGAACGGAAACAGCATGGCGGCGCTCGACTTAGCCAGCCCCGCCCCCTGCTCCACAATTTTGACTGGCCCAGCCACCTGGCTGGCCATTTCACCAAAGTTAGTAATCAGCATGACAAAGCCCCGCACAGTGCGCACCAGGGTATCTTGAAACTGCTGAGCCGCCAGGGTAA
>JBARVK010000019.1:0-12864 GCA_049646225.1 Nodosilinea sp. | reverse complement strand
GGCGGCTAACAATACCCGCCTGGGCCAAAATCTTTAGGTGCTTAGACACATTGGCCTGGCCCAGCCCTGTGGCTTCAATAATTTCGGTGACGTTCTTTTTACCCGTCTTGAGGGCACACACAATCTGCAGCCGACTCGACTCTGACAGCACCTTAAAAAAATCGGCCACCAGTTGTAACGTTTTGGGTGATAGCCGCACCAACCGACAGTCATCATCGAGTCGAAGCACTTGCGAAACCGTCGAGGAAAGAGCCATAGGGTTACAGACCGGGAGCGAGGTAGAAACGGTGGCGTCTCTATTTATTACTAGCTAGTAGTATAACAACGGTTAGGGCCGGTAGCGGCGGTCAGCCCCGGGCCATCTAGCCTTTGACTCCACTGCCCGTCTCAGTGGGGACAATGTAGCGCTGCAGCAGAATGAAAACTGCGATCGCAGGCAGCACCGATAAAATCGAGCCTGCCGCAATCAGTCGCCAGTCGAGCGAAAAGCTGCCCGCCAGCCGCGCCACTCCCAGAGGCAGGGTATAGCGTTCGGGGCGATCAAGCAAAATCAGCGGCCAGAGAAACTCGCTCCAGGTGCCAATAAACACAAAAATTCCCAGCGTTACCAGGGCCGGACGGGTGGCGGGCAGCATCACATTCCACCAAATGCCCAGGTCTGAGCAGCCGTCCATGCGGGCGGCTTCTTCTAGCTCCTTGGGCACCCCCTGAAACGCCTGGCGCATGAGAAAAATGCCGAAGGCAGAGGCCAGGTAGGGCAGCACTAGCCCCAGGTAGGTGTTCCGCAGGCCCAGGTTCACCGCCAAAATATACAGCGGAATCATGACCACCTGAAACGGAATCATGATCGTAGCCACAATCAGCGCCAGCAGGGTGTCGCGGCCCACAAAGGTGAGCCGGGCCAGGGGGTAGGCCGCCAGCGAGCACAGCAGCAGGTTGGCCGCCACCGTCAGCACCGCCACGATAGTGCTGTTGAGAAAGTACTGGCCAAAGGGGTTGGTCTGCCACACCTGGCGATAGTTGGCCAGGGTGGGCTGCTGGGGCAACAGCTGAGGCGGAGTGGCCAGCAAATTTTCGGTTGGCCCTTTGAAGGAGGTGCTGAGCAGCCACAGCAGCGGAAACACCATCACCAGGGCGATCGCCAGCAGCAACGCGTAGATCCCCAGATTGCGCCAGTGGGGCCATTTGGTAACGCTGTGCAAGAACGCTGGCGATGTAGGATCTGGCATCACTAGTCTCTCCAGTTAAGCAGGACTAGATCCCAGGTTTCTTGAAGCAACCTGGGATCTGATAGGCGGGTGATCGTCCTTGATGCCATCTCACCCCAGATTTAGCTCTTGCAGCAGCCAGAACCCGGCAAAGGATTCGCTCTCGGGGCTGGTCTGAATGCCGATGAAGTGGACCTGGTTTGCTTTGGCCTTAGCGGCCTCAAAGGCCTGGGCCTCGGCGAGTAGGTTGGGGTTGGGTAAGCCCGCTAAAATCCAGCTGTCAGACGCGCCGGTTTCGAGCACGATCGCCGGGTTTTTGCCCGCTTCAATGCGCCAGTAGGCCAGCTCCAGGCCCGACATCCAGGCGGCTAGAGCCGTGGCGCGGGGAGAAAAAATCAGCAGACCTGGCACCGGAGCGTCGGGGGCCAGATTGGCCATCGATAGGGGAAAGGTTTCGCCAAAGCCAATATCCCACTCGGGCAGGTCGGCAAAGGCAGCAGCCTCCAGGGTGACAAAAGACCACTGTTGACCCAGTAGGGCATCGGGCAGCGGCTGGGGGTTGGGGGGTGGGGCGGCGACCGAGGGCGACGGCACGCTGGTGTAGCCCTCCATTTGGGGATAGACAGTCTGATTGCGATCGCGCAGCCACCCCTGCAAGGCCATCGTGCGGCGGCTGGGCCGAGCCGGTATACCTGCGTCTTCACAGGCCCGCAGAAGCATGTTTTGCATTTGATAGCGAAAATACCGAATCCGACTGGGGGGTGCAATGCCCTGGCTGGTAGCCGCTGCGATCGCCTCGTCGATTGCCCCCTTGAGCGAAATCGAGTTGACCTCACTGCTGGGCAAAAACTGGCTGTAGCGAAAGCATTCAGCTGCATCGGTCTGGCTGTCGGTCAGGCCCTCACACAACAGCACTTCCCACAGCTTTTTGTCATTCTCATCCAGCACGGGCCGGGAGTAAAAGTCGAGTTCCCAAACGGTGCCCATGTACCTAGGCCTCGCTGTCGCCGAGCATGCGGCTGATGTCGCCCAGACGGTTTTCGGCATCTTCAAACACGGCTTCAGACTCTTTGAGCAGCTCGCCAGGGTACTTTTCGAGCACCTTAGTCGAGAGGGAAATGCGGTTGCGATCGGGGTCGAGAGCTACCACCACCGCTTTGATCGGCTGGCCCACCTTCAGCACCGCAGGCAGTGACTCGACGTAGTTTTTGCTGATTTGCTTGATGTGCAGCAGCCCGCTGATGCCGTCAAACTCGATAAATGCGCCAAAGGGTTTGAGACTGGCCACGGTGCCCTCGATTAGCTGACCCAGCTCTAGAGTGCTCATGACCTGGCTGCGAGCAGCCAATCGGGCCGACATCACCAGCTTGTTGGCACCGGGGTTGACCTCCAAAAAGCCCACTGTGAGGCGCTGACCCACGGCATCCTCTAAATTTTCGTAGGTGCGGCCCAGGTGCGATCGCGGCACAAACCCCCGCAGCCCCTCCACATCGACTGTCACGCCACCCTTGTTGTAGCCGGTGACTTTGACGTCGAGCACCGAGCCAGATTCGGACTGCTCGGCCAGCTTATCCCACAGCTGCTTGAGCTGCAGCTTGCGGATGGAGAGCAGCAGCTGGCCATCGGCATCCTGGTCGCGAATCACCTGAAACGAGTACTCAGCACCCGGTTCGAGCACGCCTTCAAAGGAGGTGATGGCCCGCACCGCGGCTTCGCGAATGGGCAAAAAGGCTGCCGACTTGCCGCCAATATCAATCGTGGCTCCGTCAGGGGCAAAGGAAATCACGGTGCCCCGCACGGTGCTGCCCACCTGAAAGTCGTAGTCGTGGGCTTCAAGGGCTTTGGCAAAATCTTCGGCGGAAAAAGTCAAGGCTGAGGCTCCTGGACATAGACAGAATTTAACTAGCTTTCTACTATACAACGCTACCTCAGGGTACCGTCGGTCTGAAGGTACAGCCGGGCCAGGCCGAGACCCTTTACAATGAAGGCTGAAGAGGATGATGTAGCCCCCCAGAAGCGATGGCCGACGAGCAATTTACTCTATTTGATGCTAGCGAAGGCGTTTCCGCTGGAGCCAAGCCAGACCCCAGCGGCGTCGATTTTGATGCTATTCCCACCAGCGCCACGGTGCCCATCTCCCCAGGCATCTATCCCGATCTAGACACCTTAGGTGCCCACTGCCGGGGTTGTCTGCGCTGCGATCTGGCCGCAACGCGTACCCATGTGGTAGTCAGCCGGGGCAGTTCTACCGCCCCAATTCTAATCATCGGTGAAGGCCCAGGCCAGCAGGAGGATGAGCAGGGGCTCCCCTTTGTGGGCAAGTCGGGCCAGCTGCTAGAGAAAATTTTGGCCTCGGTGCGATTAGACACCGAGAAAGACGTTTACATTTGCAATATTGTCAAATGTCGCCCGCCCGAGAACCGGGTGCCGACGACGGCTGAAGTCGCCGCCTGCAAGGGCTACCTGCTGGAGCAAATTCGCCTGGTAGATCCCAAAATTATTTTGCTCACCGGGGCTACAGCCCTCAAAGGAATTTTAGGGGTCAAGTCGGGCATTAGCAAAGTTCGCGGCCAGTGGATAGAGTGGAACGGTCGCCTCTGCATGCCTATTTTTCACCCCGCCTATCTGCTGCGCAACCCATCGCGTGACAAGGGCAGCCCTAAGTGGTTGATGTGGCAGGATATTCAGGCGGTGAAAGCCAAAGTAGATGAACTGACCAGCAGCTGAGGTATCCGTCACGCTGGGTTCGGCTTTCAATACCCAGGAGCCGGGAAATCTCTGACAGAATGGATGGGTGGTGAATCGGGTTTGAGGTCAAGGATTTAAGGTTTAAGGCATGGTGCTAAACTCCCAGCCCCTGAACTTGATCGCTAGATTGATGGCCTGATACCTGCCGCGATCGCGCCCCGCAAACAGCAAGGAGATTTCAATGGATACCAACAACCTTTTGCGCCAGCTGCTCATGATTGGCGTGGGCACTACGTCTCTGGTGGCCGAGCGGGTGAAGCAGGTGACTGAAGAATGGGTGCGCGAGGGTAAGTTTAACCCCGAGCAGGCCAGAACCCTGGTAGATGAGGTGATGGCTCAGCTCAACGAGGGCAACGGGGCGTTAGAAGACCAGTTTCAGCGGTTGTTTCGCAATACGCTGCAAGATCTGGGCGTACCCCGCCAGGCCGAAATGGACGAACTGCGTGGTCGCCTCGATCGCCTGGAGCGGCAGGTGCGCGATCTAGAGAATCGCGCCTGGAAGTAGCGAGCTTACCACTCACCCCACCAGAGTCTCCTCGCTGCCCCATCGATTTGAACGAATGTTCTAGACGCAAGCCCCAGGCATGCTCCACGCCACGAAATGTTACTAGCGGTGGTGGAAGTGCTCTGGCCAATGCAAACTAAATAATGACCCTAGGCAACCCCGGCGGCAATCGGGCGAGGCCGATCCCTGGAGATTGTGTATGACCGGTACTGTACTCTCCCCTGTAGACTGGCCTGCCTTGGAAGACGGGCTGCCGCCGCTGTCGGGTCGGGAAACTGATATTGCGGCAGTTATGGCCAGCGATGAACCGGTATTTTTGTCGCGCACTAACCTGAGTTTGGCAGATATTTCGGCGGGGTTTGCGATCGCCCTGCACATGCACCAGCCCAGCATTCCGGCTGGGGCCACGGGTGAGGTGATCAACCACCTCCAATACATGTTTGAGCACCCCTACGAGGGGGACAACCACAACGCGGGCACCTTTGCCTACTGCTACGCTCGCCTAGGCGACTTCATTCCAGAATTGGTCAGCCAGGGCTGTAATCCCCGGGTCATGCTCGACTACTCGGGCACTCTGCTCTGGGGCCTGCAGCAGATGGACCGGCAGGACATTTTGGCCAAGCTGCGTCGGCTGGCCTGCGACCCCGCCTACCAGCCCCACGTAGAGTGGCTGGGCACCTGCTGGGGCCATGCGGTAGTGCCCTCTACGCCTGTGCCCGACCTCAGGCTGCACATTCGCGCTTGGCAGCACCACTTTGCTGCCCTGTTTGGCCCCGAGGCCCTGGCGCGGGTGCGGGGCTTTTCGCCGCCGGAGATGCACCTTCCCAACCACCCCGACGTGCTGTACGCCTTTGTAAAAACGCTTAAAGACTGCGGCTATCGCTGGATGCTGGTGCAGGAGCACACGGTGGAATCACCAGAAGGGCACGGTCTATCGCAGCCCCACCTGCCCCACCGGCTGGTGGCTCGCAACTCCCAGGGTGAGGTCGAAGAGATCGTCGTACTGGTCAAAACCCAGGGGTCGGACACCAAGCTAGTGGGCCAGATGCAGCCCTACTGGGAAGCCAAAACCCTGAGCCAGGTGGCCCTGGACCAGGCCACGGTACCGCCCCTGGTCAGCCAGATCAGCGACGGCGAAAACGGCGGCGTGATGATGAACGAGTTCCCCAGCGCCTTCATGCGATCGTGGTACGAAATGCGCGACCAGGGCAGCGGTCGCCGGGGGGTAGTGGGTTTTAACGGCACCGAATACCTGGAGCTGCTGGCGGCGGCGGGGTGTGGCCCCGAGACGTTCCCCACCTGTCAGGCGGTAGGGCAGAGCCGACTGTGGGCCGCCATGGGCGACGCTACAGGGCCTGAGGCGGTGAAAGACGCGATCGCCGCTATCCATGGCGAAGACCAGAGCTTTTCAATGGAAGGTGGCTCCTGGACGGGCGATCGCAGCTGGGTAACGGGCTACGACAACGTGCTCGACCCCATGCAGCGCCTATCGGCTCAGTTTCACCAAACCATGCAGCGCCAGAGCGAGCGGGGAGACGCGCTAGAGCGGCAGCACCGCTACCGCAATGCCCTAATCCATAACCTGCTGCTGCAAACTAGCTGCTTTCGCTATTGGGGCCAGGGCACCTGGACAGATTACGCCGAAGAGTTTTACCGCCGTGGTCAGGCCATTCTTAACCACGATTTTGCCTAGGGCGCTTGGGTCAAACTTGTAGGGGCGCAGCAGGCTGCGCCCCTACCGAGTGCCTGATCATGCATCGGGACCTACCCATCGAATGGTGCATGAGGTCGTCAGCGCCGATTAGTCGTAGTAGCGCTGATCGAGCCAGGTGCGCACGTCTTGCTCGGAATAAAACGAGCGGGTGCGGTTGGTCACCGGATCGTGGGCAAACCAGATCGGTTGACCATGGCGGGAGCGCTGCCAAATGCGCAGTTCGTTTTGGCCTGTAAAGAATCTCATGGTTCGATCTCCTAGCTGTTTGAGGGACTGTCTTAGTCCGTGAATGGGGCCCTGTTCAACGGGGCGATGAATAGGTTGAGAGCCTAGGGTGGGTTGCACCAGGTTTTCTAGGCGGCGACGCTGCTGCTGCAGGTCTTGATTGATGTTGCGAGTGGTGTCCATGGTTTGCCTCCCTAGCATTACGATGAGCTCCAGGATGGGAGCAGACGACGCTCAGGCAGCAAGCTCTGTGACCCACCAGGGGCCATGCCGAGCTGTAAACGTTACAGTGCTGAGGCTAACCGGGTTCTAAACCCAAGCTGGAAGCGCAGTGGTCACTGGGCTGCTGTCGTCGATATACCTAATCTATTCGAGCCGTCGAAATGTAACAAAGCATGACGTGAATAGGTTCTATGCAAAAAATCGATAGGCTGGAGCTAAAGTCAGCCCTTAGCCTTAAAGTCAGCGTTTAGGGGTTTCAACCAGCCATGAACCTCAACAAAGTCAAGCTTTCTCAACTGCGCGCCCTGGTTGCGATCGCAGACTGCGGCAACTTTAGCGAAGCCGCCCTGCAGCTTGAGGTCACCCAGTCAACCGTGAGCCACGCCATCGCCACCCTGGAAGACGAACTGGGCGTTACCCTCCTGCAGCGCGGTCGCCACGGGGCGCGGCTGACCCCAGTGGGCGATCGCATTACCGCCCACGCCCGCAACCTGCTGGGCTTGCTCGACACCATTGCCAGCGAGGCTAACCAGGCCCGTGGGGTGCAGGGCGGCACCCTGCGCATTGCCTCGTTTCGCAGTGTGGCGACCCACGTGCTGCCGGGGGCGATCGCGCGGCTGCACCACAGATACCCTGCGATCGCCATCAGCGTGCACGAAATGGATGAAGTGCACCAGCTCAAGCAGGCGCTGGTCAAAGGCGAAGTGGATCTATGCGTGGCCGAAACCATCGACGGCGACGATGTGGAAACCCTGCCGATTTTTGACGATGACTACGTGGCCCTGCTTCCCCCCGGCTATCGCTCGATAACCGGCACTCTGAGCGTCGATGAGATGCGCAAAATGCCCATTATTGGCTCCAGCCACAGCAGCTGCGGCCTGCGCATTCGCACCGTACTGGGTGCCCAAGAGCATCCGTTAGAAATCGCCTACTGCATTCGCCACGACTCATCCATGGTGGCCATGGTGCAACAGGGCTTGGGCATTGCCATTCTCCCTCGCCTAGCGGCTCAGCCGGTGCCGCCTGAGGTGCAGATCTGCTCGCTGCCGTTCCCGATTTCTCGCCCCATCGGAGCCACTATTCTTAAAGATGCCCTGCATACCCCAGCGCTCTACGCCTTTTTAGATGCCCTGCGAGAGGTGGGTGAGTTTAGCCGTATCAAAGCTGTTTAGAATGGTGAGCAGCCGACATCTTCGACTATGCTCAAAACTACGGCCTATTTTGACGATTTTGCCTCCCAAAAGCACCCAGAAGTGCATCGAAAGTGGATTCAAGCCGTTTTGTTAAACCCTGTAAAAATAGCCAGACAACCCAACGGTCGCGTGTCTTACTGGGGCAATATTCCAGATACCGAAAATCGCGTTCTACGAGTGATCACATTAGAAAACGGTGAAACCGTTCACAATGCCTTCTTTGATCGAAACTTTTACAAACGACAACAGCGAGGAGAAGAACCCGGATGAAAATTCAGTATTTTCCTGAGACAGATACCCTAGCCATTGAGTTGACAACAAAATCAGTAGCTAATACTGACGCCATAACCGACGACTTGGTTCTCGACTATGACACTGAAGGTAGAGTTGTTGCGATTACTCTAGACAACTACTCTCAAAACGTTGAAACTATTGACCTTTATGCACTTGGCGTTCCTCTATTAGCTGCGTAAGCTCAAAAAATATAGCTGTGAATCAGATGCGCCATCTTTATTTTCTTGTCCCTGGCACCGGTAAGCGCTTTCACTGCGGTGGGCTGTTTGCGGAGATCAAGACCCTGAGGCTGGCCCAGCAGATTTGCTCAGCGGAGGTTGTCACCTACGACCAGCGCGAACCCAATACCCTCTTTTTGGACGATCTGCTTCAGCAGCCCGGTCTGGACACCAGCATTTTTGTGATCAGCTGGGGTTTTCATATCCCCCGCCTGGTAAAGCGGCTGCGGGGGCAGCAGGTGGTATACCACGCCCACAGCAGCGGCTACGGGTTCAGCCTGCCGGGAGATATTCCGATTATTACCGTTAGCCGCAACTCCATGGGCTACTGGGGGCAAAAGCGGCCCAATGGGCTAATTTTTCACCTGCCGAACCACATTTCGCCCGAATTTACTAATCGGCAGCAGCCCAGAGATATTGATGTGCTGGTGCAGGTGCGTAAGTCATCGAGCTACCTGCTCAACCAGCTTGTCCCAGCTTTAGAGCCCCACTGCAATCTGGTCAAGCTGGAGGGTTTTGTCGATGATCTATCGAGTTTGTTTAACCGCAGCAAACTTTTTCTCTACGACTCGGCTGAATACTGGGCGCTGAGCCGCGTGAGCGAGGGGTTTGGTCTGCCGCCCATGGAGGCGATGGCCTGTGGCTGCCAGGTATTTACCAGCGTCAACGGCGCGCTGGCCGACTATTTAGATCCAGGGTTTAACTGCTACAAGATTGGAGTGCATTCGGCGGGGTACGACTGCGATCGCATCCTCACCGCCCTGCAATCCTCCCATCCCCTGGCGATGACCCCAGCCGATCTAGCCCCCTATCGCGCCGATGCCCTGCTGCCTCGGCTATCGGTCATTTTGGCTGAAATCAACCAATTCTTTGACTACCAGGCCAAGCACAGCGCCGACATTCCCGAGCTGACTAATCCCCGGTTGGCCGGGCTTTGGCTACAGCGCACCGCCGCCAAGATTCGCAAAAAGCTCAACGGTCGCTGATCCCCACCTGGATTGGGTAGGTTGGCAAAGGCACAGTCACGCGAGACAATATAAGAACTGTAATATTTTGAACCCTAGGCTGTGAATAACGCTTCTGTACGCACGGTATCTGACGCCAAGCGCGACTTTTATACCCACCACACTCGCCCTATCAACTCCATCTACCGGCGCGTGGTAGATGAGCTGATGGTAGAAATGCATCTGCTCTCGGTCAACGTCGACTTCGACTACGACCCGATCTACGCCCTAGGTATTGTGACGACCTTCGATCGCTTCATGGTCGGCTACGAGCCCGAGAACGATAAAGCCTCCATCTTCAATGCTCTGTGCCGCTCCATAAATAGCACCCCCGAGCACTATCGCGGCGATGCCGAAGCGCTCAAAGCCTCGGTCAGCGGCATGTCTTTAGATTACCTGAAGGGGCAGTTTGACAACCTCGCCGAGGGCGGCGATGGCCTGCGCGGCACCCTGTCCACCGTCGCCAACAAAGAAAAATTTAAGTACAGCCGCCCCTTCGGCATTGGGCTTTACACCCTAGTTGAGGCCGTTGCCCCAGAGGATGCGCTCAAAGAAAAAGAGGCTGTAGAAGCCCTGTTTAAGGATTTGGCTGGCAAACTCAATATCTCTACCGACAAGCTGCAAAAAGACGTCGAACTCTATCGCAGCAACCTGGAAAAATTTGCCCAGGCCCAGGAAGTGATGAAAGATATGCTGGCTGCCGATCGCAAAAAGCGCGAAGAGCGTCAAAAAGCTGCCGAAGCCGCCGCCGAAACTATCAACGAGTCGGTCGCCACCGCCCCCGAAGCCGCTGAATCGGGTGAAGCAGCGGAATAGTCTCGCTATGATGTGCTCAATACAGCATGGCTGCCAGAGTAAGCTAAGTCAGTTTAGAGTCTTGCTCTGGCGGCGATCGATCGCCTTGAGCTGGTGATACAGCATTTCAATTTTCGGCACTGCTGCCCCGGCCCCCTGCGCCACCCGCATGGGGTTGCCGTAAATGGCTTCTACCTCTAGGGGGCGCCCCTCATCAGCGTCAATCTTCATACTGGTGCGGTAGGGAGACATCTGCTCGGTGTGGGTCAGCATATGGGCAACTAGTGCTGCGGGCAGGTGCCGATGTTGACCTGGGGAAAGCGTGTCTCCATCTCGCTGCGCTGCTTCTAACACCTCAAGCATCAGCTGCTCGGCCAGCTGGCGCAAGTTGGGGTCTGCCATCATCTCGGCTGTCGTGGCATTCATCACCACCGAGAGGCCATTGAATGGAATATTCCACACCAGTTTGCGCCACCGGGCCAAACGCAAGTCGTCCACTAACTCTACACTCACCTGCCCGGCCCGAAAATCTTTTCCAATGGCATCGAGCAGCGGCGAAACGCCAGCGGGTTGGCCGTCAGCCCTGTACTGCCCCAGCAGCACGTTGCCGTAGTCGAGATGGCGAATGGTACCAGGGCCTACTTTATTAGAGCAAATGATGCACAGCCCGCCAAAGATAGCGCGATCGGTCTTAGCCGCCTCTGTCCATGCCGCCAGCTCGTTCTCGATGCCAAAGCCATTTTGCAGCGTCAAGATGGCTGTTTTGGGCTGCAAAATGGGCGCTAAAAGCTCAGGCAGGAGCGAATTTTGAGTCGTTTTAAGGGCAATAATGACCACGTCGATGGGGGGCATGGTGGCGGTGCTGCGGTGGGCTTGCACCTGGGACAGCATAAAGTCTCCGGCCACCGACTCAATTGTCAAGCCGTGCTGCACCACGTGGTCATAGTCGCGGTGCAGCAAAAAGTGTACATCAGCCCCACCTCGCTGTAGACAAGCCCCATAGTAGCCGCCAACGGCTCCGGTGCCCACGATGGCATAGCGCCGCGGTGCCATTAAAGAATACCCCCAAAAGAATTGATCACCGAGCTGAGCGGCGTGACCGCAATGGGCCGATCAGTCATGCAAAGTCTGTTTTACTGCCTGCCCTAGCAGTTTAAAGCCTGAGCGCATCCCAGGCAAAACAGGGTTTGATTCCGCATGCAAACTCAGCTCCGTTACCCTGTTGTGGCAACGCCCAACCCAACATTTAGCTACCAGAGCCAGGGTGAACTGACCTCCTCAGCTGCGAATTCGCGCTGGAGCGGGGGACAAATAGCTTGTTTTGCGCCGGTGCCCGGGCATAGCTGGAGCATCCAGTGCAGCTTCTAACCGCGCCGCTTCTAGCAAAACTTTAGGCAGCGTGAGTTCCATCGGCTGAGGGATAAAGTCGAGGGGTTTGATGTCTACTAGTGGCGCTGAAAATACGGGTACAGCTAGGGCACAGGGTGCCCAACGACTCTCTACGGGCACACCAAGCTGGCTGCACTGTCCACCCCGGCGACCTTCTAGGGCATAGAAGCGACAGCGACTACACGATGACACCCGGCACTGCGCTGATTTCATAATGGCTTCCTAAAAGTGCACATAACCCCTATATTTTCACTCCTGAAAAGTTGGGGATCACTCCGTCCTAGGGCTTAAAGACTTGGATTTCACAAGGCTTCAGTCACTGAGATCAATGATTGAGATTCATTTTTTCTTTATAATTGCTTTAAGCCTATTCACAATTAACTGAATGATTAATTCTAAAAACTTCAACGAACGTAAACTTATTGGGGATCAGGCAAAACAAGGGTAATATTCCTCTTGACTAACGGCAAATCTATTAGTTGTTATGGATTCGTTTCAAACAAAAACGGCTGAGGCTATGCCGTCAGATTTGATCGCTTTGGCCGCTCCAGGGCTTTATTGTTCTAAGCGACATCCTTCTTTGGATACAACTTGAGATGACAATCGAGGATCCACACTGAGAATCGCGATCGCACTTCCCCATCCTGCTCTAGACTGCGGAACTGGGCGGTATGGCATAATCCTGCGCTATGGGCCAGCCGCCTAATCTACTGCTAAAGCTGAGTCGTCGGCTATTCACTGAGGATCGCGATCGCGCTGCCTTTATCGAGGTCCTAGCCAAACCTCTAACCTCAAGCACTGTGGACTGACCGAAGCACTGGTCTTTACCCTTAATCCTCAGGTCTTTGCTGTCCAGTTACCCAATGCGGCCTCGGTTGTCGTTGTCAATGCCTCGTGCAGCAGGCCGTCACTATTGGCCAAAAGCGACTCTGCCCTGGGCTGTTTTCACCCCGTGACCATCAAAAAAACGCTCCTCGCTTTAGCTGACCACACCTCTCCTCTGGCTTCCTTTTCCTGCTATCGTCTCTGGCCTCAGTCTGGCCTAGGGGCCGGCGGCTTTACCGTACTATTCCGCAAGTGGTGAGCTGCATCAGACATCATCAATCTAAGCTTTCTAACGACCCAGGAGATGAAAATCTACAGGTCAGACGCATCGCCTTGGACCGGAAAATTTGGATAGGAGATGCCTTTTGGACTCAATCGGGCCTGTGCCTTACCGTTGGCGTTTTTGACCCGTCCTAGGGCCGTTATGCTGAAGACTGTACTGACGTAATCATCGCTGGCGACCATGGCCAACCCTTCTACCCGTCCCCACCCCTCTACCCTGGAGGCCATCATTCGCCTGCTGC
>JBARVK010000018.1:0-8745 GCA_049646225.1 Nodosilinea sp. | reverse complement strand
ACCAAGGTTTGGCTGTAGGGGTGATCGGGAAAAAGGGCGGCATAGCCGTAGGCCACCCCGGTGCTGACAATCCGCTGGGGCGCAGATTCCCCGCCGTCGGTAAGAGCGGGCCAGGGTTCGCCGCTGGCCACCAGGGGGCTATGCACCACGTAGGGAGCCGACTGGATCAGGGCGGTGCCGGAGGCGCTGAGGGTGCCGGTACGCTGATGGCGGTGCGCCTCGGCCTGAAACATTGGCTCTAGCTGCGATCGCGCTTGGGGCTCAAGCCCAAACTCCAGGCCGTAGAGCACTAGGGGCGTGGCGGTGGTGTACTGTTCTGGGTCAGGGGCGGCTGGTGGGGATACGGGCACCGCCTGCCCCTCTAGGGTCTGGGTCTGGTAGCGATCGCTAAAATCCGACCGGCTGGCATCAAAGCCCCACAGCTGAAAGGCCCGCGCCGCATATTCGCCGTAGCCCAACCGGGTCGCTGGCGTGATCTGGATCAGGTCGCGGCCCCCCGGCCCCTCGGTGTACTCGGCCTGCATGACCTGGCCCCCGTGAATCACCCGCAGAAACGACCAGTCCATCACCGTCTGGTCTACCGCATCGGCGTACTCGGGGTGGCAGGTTTTGAGCTGGTGCAGGGCCGAGAGCAGCCGCCCCAGGTCTAGCCCCGACCAGCCGTTACCGCCCGCTTCGGAGTTGCCGCCGTAGGTAATGGGCTCTAGGGTGCGGGTGTTGTAGGCCCGGTGAGGCAGCTCTCCGGCAAACAGCGGCATTTGCCCCAGGGCACCCAGCAGCTGGCGCACCCGTGTGTCGAACTGGCGATTGTCTATGATGTCCAAGGTTTCTGCGGCGTGGAGGGCTGCCAGGTAGCTGCCGACTCCCCAGAGGGTAGTGCCGGGCAGATCGCTGCGATCGCTCACCAAGCCCGTGGGAGCCGTATTCGCTTCAAAATACCGCCAGGCCCGTTGTGCCGCCTGCGCGTCCGCCGGGGTCAGCGGTGAACTGGGGCGGGCACAGGCCGAGGGTAGGGGAGCACCCACCGGGGCGATCGGGGCCACGGCGATCGCCGGAGCGCGGCCCATCTCCGCCGCTGGCCCAGAAGAGTCCGGTATGTCCAGCGGGGCGCCCGGGGTGCCCGCCGAGGCAAAGGGCGCCCCCTCTAGCAGCGGCGTTCCCCCCCGCGCCTTGTAGTGGAGAATCTCCAGGATCAAGCCGTTGGTGTTGCCCGTCAAGATGTCGTTGACGGGGGGCTCTGGGTCAGACAGGCCAGTTTCAAACAGCCCAGCGTAGAACCCCCGCCCAGAATTCGTGCGGTCTTTGACCGCCTCAAAAATCTGCTGGGCATAGGGATCCTCAGGGTAGAGATAGCGCCAGCCAAAGGCCGCTTTGGTGCTGAGGGTGCGCAAGTCGGGGCGGGGCTGATTGGTTTCGGTAATCACCGCCCAGGGCACCCCGTTGGCGTAGACCGTGCTGTAGAGGAAGTGGGGCGGGCCGTTGATGTTGTCCTCCGACACCGCCGTCAGCAGTCCCGTCTCTTCATAGCGCCGCTTTTGAGCCTCAAACACCCGGCGGCTAAATTCGGCCAGATCTCCCTGGAGCCCAAACTCGATCGCATCGAGAATGTAAGACTCGCTGACCACATAGTTGTTGGCGTTCGTGGTCTGGTAGTCCCGCTGATCGACCGGGATTTGCAGTCCGTAGATATCTACGAACTCGTAGGGTTCATAGGCCAGGGCCTGGGGCACGTCAAAGCCCCAGGCATAGTACCCCCGGGCGGCGTATTCCTCGTAGCCCAGGCGACCCTCCTGCACCTTCAGGGTACTGCCGTCGGGGAGCACCGTTGCCCCGTATAACTGGCCGTCCTGGATGGAAGCGGCTACGTCCCAGCTAGACACGATGCCCGACAGCCAGTCCCCGTACTCGGGATGGCAGGTGCGGATCGCATCCATCGCCGCCAGCATACGCCCCAAATCTAGCGCCGACCAGCCGATGCCGCGCTCGGTGGGGGTATTGCTGTAGGTGGTCATCTCCGCCGTCGCGCTGTTGTAGGCCTTGTTGGGCAGGGTGTCTTCAAACAGAGGCAGCTGGCTGAGGGTGGTGAGAAACTGATTCAGTCGCCCGTCGAACTCTGGCTGGTCGATCAAGCCTAGCCCGCGGGCGGCATTCAGGGCGGTGAGGTAGTTGCCCAAATCCCAGAGGGTGCTTGATGGATAAAATCCGGCGGCATTGGACAGGCCGGTATCGGGCTGCACGTTGTCTTTGAAATAGGTCCAGGCGGACTGGGCATAGCCCTGTTCTTCGGGGGTGAGGGGATGGGTCAGGGCCGCGCACTGGGAAGCCTGAGGCGGGTTGACCTCTATTTGTTGGGCCGGAACAGGAGCCCGCCCGCCCAGGGAAAGCCCCATCGATAGAAACAGGCTGGCGAGAAAGAGCCTCCCCAACCGCATCCACCACCGTTGTCTGTGTTGAGCCATAGGGTGGGAAATAAGAAACAATGACGTTACGGACATCTAAAGGTGCCCTGGCCCAATCGCCCAGGCCAGCACCAACGGGATCCCTCAAGGCCCTGGTCGCGGGGCCTACAGCTGTGCCGACCTCCCCTGGGGAATGCCCTCAAAGCTTTGTTGGAAGGTGCTTTCTGCCCTCTGGGGCTCCGTTCGAAGGCGATCACCAAAGGATTCTAGTGCCCAGATCAGCCCGATGCCGGTGGCAATGCCGCCCACCACTGGCAGCACAGCCCAGACTAGCGGAGGAGAGTCAAATTCACGATCAGGCATGGCAGGGTTGAGTCGCAGGGGGTTAGTTTCAGTTTACCCAGGTCGCCCCTTTCCGTAGACGCCTGGGGCAACTTATGGAAACAATGCCATGGCTTGCTGAATCACGCTCTGCCTGGGCAAAATGACACTTAAAGAGGCGATCTGCCCCAGGCTTCCAGCGCTGCAGCTTGGGAGAATTTAAGCATCGGCTTTCATTCATGCAAACGCTTGCGCCGAGAGGCTACATGCCGCGATTCGTACCGGTAGAGATGGGATCGTGGATGTATATAGGTCTGTAGGTCTGTATCTGTCAGTGTGTATAAACGATGGCTGTAACGATGTGCCCACCCGGCGAGGCTCCCAAGGTTTTGGTGGTGGACGACGACCGGGTGATTCGCACGATTTTAGTCAGGCTGCTGCAGAAGGAAGGCTATCAGGTGCTTGAAGCGGAGACGGGGGGCAGCGCGCTGACTCAGTTTCATCGGTTTACCCCTGACCTGGTGCTGCTCGATGCCCAAATGCCTGGACTCGATGGGTTTGCCTGCTGCCAACAGATTCGGCAAATGGTGGCCGGAGAGCATGTGCCCATTCTGATGATTACCGGGCTAGAAAACGACGAGTCTGTGGTGCGGGCGTTTCACTCAGGGGCGACAGACTACGTCACCAAGCCGATTCGGCCCTCGGTAGTGGTGGGCCGCGCCCGCTATCTAATTCGGGCGGCTCAAAATCGTCAGGCCCTAGCCGAGAGTGAGGAACGCTACCGATCCCTGGTGACGACTCTGCAGGAAGTGATCTTTCAGCTCGACGAGGCGGGCACTCTGACCTTTCTCAACCCGGCCTGGCAAACCTTCACGGGGTGTACCGCTGCCGACAGTCTGGGTAACCCCTTGGAAAAATTTTTAAACCCCGCCGAGCAAAAACGCTACAGGCAGCAGTTCCAGCGGGCCTGGGGCGACCCAAGCCGGTGCTATCGGCATCGCAGCCGCTGTGTTGCCCGGTCGGGGGATTGGCTGTGGGTAGAAATGCAGCTCTGCGCCAGTGTGGATGCTTCAGGGGCGGTGCAGGGAATTGCCGGACGCCTGACCGACATCAGCGATCGCACCCGCCGCGACCAGTACCGTCGGCTTGAGTCTGCGGTGATTCGGGCCATGGCTAAGTACAGCGATCCACAGCTGATGATGCGCCGCATTCTGCAAATTATTTGCGGCAATTTGAATCTAGAAATAGGGGAATTTTGGCAGCTCAATGCCTTGGGTCAGCTAGCCTGTAGCGAAACCTGGCAGCTCAAGTCCGCACCCCTAGCCCACTTTGCCAGCACGAGTCAGGTGGTTAAGAGTCCTGCTGCAGACTCTGAGTTAGGCATCGCCAGCACCATTTGGACCTCCAGCGACGTGTTTTGGACAGATAGGCTGAATCAGCATATTCATCCGGCCCGCCAGGATGCTGCTCGGCAGGCTGGGTTACGGTCGGTGTTAGGATTTCCGATCAGCCTGGGGACGGAGCGGCTGGGAGTCTTGGTGTTCTATTCACCAGCGGTGTGTCCCGCCAGTCAAGACCTGCGGCGCGGCCTGACGAGTCTGGCCAATCAAATCAGCCAGTACCTGCTGCGCCAGCGAGCCGAGGCCGAACTCCAGCGGCAAAATCAGATGCTGCAGCGAGAGCTACAGCGGGCGGCGGATTATGTGGCCTCGCTCCTGCCCAAGGCCACCTGGGTCAGTACCGATCAGGGAGGGCAGGCGGCGATCGCGGTGCGCACTCAGTTTCAGCCTTCGAGCCAGCTAGGGGGCGATGCCTTTGACTACTACTGGCTCGATCAAGATCATCTGGCCTTTTATCTGCTGGATGTCGCCGGCCATGGGGTAAAGGCCGCCCTGCTGTCGGTATCGGTGCTGAACATTCTGCGTAAGCAGTCGCTGAGTCAGACCGATTTCTCCCAGCCAGCGACGGTGCTCCAAAGCCTCAACCGCATTTTTCAGATGAATGAAAACGGAGAAGACTATTTCACCCTGTGGTATGGCGTCTACCATCGCCCCAGTCGCCAGCTCAAGTTTGTCTCGGCGGGGCATCCACCGGGGGTGCTAGTCAGCCCCAACCAGCCCGACGCCAAAATGCAATACCTGGACAGCGGGGCGATCGCGGTGGGTCTGCTGCCTGATTTTCCCTATGAGACAAAGCACTACACCATTCCCCCGGACAGCCGCCTGTTTCTGTTTAGCGACGGTGCCTACGAGGTGATGCAGGATGGGCGGTTGATTTTCGACTTTGACAGCTGGGCCAACCTGCTTAAGCAATATGGCTGTTCGGGTCGAGAAAATCTGGCGTCGTTGTTCAATCAGGTCAGTGAAATCAACGGTCGCCGACCGCTAGAGGACGATTTTTCGGTCATGGAAATCTGCTTTGCCTAGGGCTGGGGAGGGGCAGCGACGTCTGTCAGCGCAAAGCTAGGGTCGATATTCCCTCCGATCAGGCATGACTCTGCTGCCATCTGTAGGGGGGGTAGCACTTGAAGCCACTGCGATCGCTGCACCGTTTAAGTCATCAATGCATAATTCTATTCCAGCTCTAGCCCTCAATGAGGCGAGCGGTGCCCGATACCCGAATTGAGCTGCCGGGGGTGGAGGGAATCTCGGCTTGCAGGCGCGATCGCATCCCCATATCTTCCCCCTGAATGATCTCGATCGCCCCTCCGTGGGGCCAGCCCAAATCGCGCAGGTAGCCCGCCAGCGCCGCCGTCGCCGCCCCCGTCGCCGGGTCTTCGTACACGCCCCCGGAGGCAAACGGATTGCGGGTGTGAAACCGCTGCGGTGTCTCGGCATAGGCCCAGCAGATCGTCACCAGACCGGCCTGGTTCATCAGGGTGCGACCAGCGGCCAGGTCGTAGGCCATCGCGGCCAGGGCGGCGCGACTGTTGAGCCCCAGCACCAGGTGGTCGGCCCCGCCGTGGGCCAGGGCCGGGGGCAGGTTGGGGTCGAGGTCGGCCTCGGTGTAGCCAAACAGGTCGAGCACGTCGGCCACTAGGGCTGTATCGGCAGGGGCACTGCGGGTTGGCGGCGATTGCAGCGCTGCCGCCATTAAATTGCCCTCGCGGCGACCCTCTACCGTGATTTTGGCGTTGTTGAGCACCAGGGGAAAAACGCCTGCGCCCTGCGCCATGGCCAGGGCCGCCCCCAGGGCGATCGTGGCGTGGCCGCAAAAGGGCACCTCAGACTCGGGCGAAAAGTACCGCACCCGCCAACCGCTGTCGAGGGGGGCCGCAAAGGCCGTTTCTGAAAACCCCACCTCAGCGGCGATGCGCTGCATGTCGCGATCGCTGGGGTGGGCCTCAGCCATCAGCACCCCAGCCGGGTTGCCGCCCGCATCCCCATCGGAAAAGGCCGCGATTTTCAGAATAGTCATCGTTTGCCTCTGAGCCCTAGGGCCATCATACGGCTCCCGAGGCTTTGCAATGGCACCCTTGGTTGAGTACGGTTGCAGACGACGATACTGAGGACGAGGTCATGGTCTACGCATTTCCGCCGGGGTTTAAATGGGGCGTGGCCACCTCGTCGTACCAGATTGAAGGCGCTGCCGACTCGCGCGGGGTGAGCGTGTGGGATACCTTTAGCCAGACCCCAGGCCGAGTGCTGAATGGCGATACGGGCGCGATCGCCTGCGACCATGTCCACCGCTACCGCGACGACATTGCCCTGATGGCGGAACTGGGCGTGCGCCACTACCGCTTCAGCCTCTCCTGGCCCCGTATTCTTCCCGAGGGGCGCGGCGCGGTGAATGAGGCCGGGCTGGCCTTCTACAGCGAGCTGGTCGACACCCTGCTGGAGTTTGGCATTACCCCCCACGTCACCCTGTTCCACTGGGATAGCCCCCAGGCCCTCGAAGACGAGTACGGCTCCTGGCGCGGCCGCCGGATGGCGCAGGATTTTGCCGACTATGCGGTGATCGCAGTGAAGCATCTGGGCGATCGCGTCACCCACTGGATGACCCTGAACGAAATTTTTTGCTTTACCCACCTGGGCTACGGCGTCGGCTACGTGCCCGAGATGGCCCCCGGCACCGTGGTCAACACCGCCAAGGACGTCTGGCAGACCTCTCACCACGCCCTGCTGGCCCACGGGCTAGGCTGTCAGGCCATTCGCGCCGCCTCACCCCAGCCCTGCCAGGTCTCCCTGGTGGATAACTACCTGGCTACCGTTCCCCTCACCGATACGCCGGGCGATATCGCCGCCGCCCAGGCCGCCTTCCCGCTGGCGGGCACCAACGGCGGCATTCTCTACCCGGCGCTGACTGGCAACTACAGTCTCGCACTGCTAGAAGATTTAGGCGAAAACGCCCCCGACATCCAGCCCGGCGACCTCGAGACTATTCATCAGCCGCTGGATTCCCTCGGTTTCAACGTCTACACCGGCCTCTACGTGCGCGCTGCGGAGAATGCCCGAGGCTTTGAGATTCTGCCCTTTCCCCAGGGCTACCCGCGCCTGCACATGCCCTGGCTGCACGTGGTGCCCGATAGCCTCTACTGGGGCATTCGCCACATCAGCGATACGCTCAATCGCCCCGAATTGCGACTCTTTATCACCGAAAATGGCTGCGCCGCCCAGGATGAACTCACCCCCGCTGGGGAGGTGCTCGACCTCGATCGCATTCAGTACCTACAGCAGTATCTGCGATCGGCCCACCGCGCTGTGCAGGAGGGCTACCCGCTGATGGGCTATTTCCTCTGGAGCTTTATGGATAACTTTGAATGGGCCTACGGGCGCGATCGCCGCTTCGGCATTACCTATATCGATTACGCCACCCAGCAGCGCATCCCCAAGGCTAGCTACCACTGGTACGCCCGCTGCGTACAAGAAAATCGCGTGGTGTAGCGCAAAGCAAAAGCGTACAATTATTGGTACATGTACTTTTTTGGGTTGGCCGGGCAAATGGACACCATTACCTACACCGCTCTGCGCAGTAATCTAGCCAAAACGATGGAGCAGGTCTGCGACGACCATGCCCCGGTCACCATTACCCGCAGCAATGCCCGGCCTGTGGTGATGCTGTCGCTGGAAGACTATCAAGCCCTAGCCGAAACCGCCTATTTGCTCCGCAGCCCCAAAAACGCCAAGCGCTTGCTGGAATCTGTCGTTGAGCTGGAATCGAGCGGCGGGCAAGCGCGGGAGATGCTGGAGTGAGGCTAATTTTCGCGGCCAACGCCTGGGAAGATTACCTCTACTGGCAAAAGAGCGATCGCAAAGTTCTCAACCGCATCAACACCTTGATCAAAGATATTCAGCGCCAGCCGTTTGAGGGCATCGGCAAGCCAGAACCGCTCAAGCACGGGCTCTCTAGCTACTGGTCAAGGCGCATTACCGACGAACACCGCATGGTTTATAAGGTTGAAGACGACTCAATTCTGATCGCTCAGCTGCGATACCACTACTAAATCAGACAATAATTCCCGATCGCAGTGGGGCAACCTGAAAGCATTAACAGCCCTAGACTGCCTTAGGTTCCCCATGCGCGAGTTCTACGATATTGTTCAGACCGCGGCAGATGAGCAGCGCCGTGAACTGGGCGAACTGATCGGCTCGGGGTTTGGTAGCCAGCCCGATACCCTTTGCAACCACATCAAATATTTGCGGGCTGGCACTATTGGGCAACTGTTTTGGCAATCATCGTGGAAGCAGGTGGTGACAGACGTTGCCGACCATGTGGGCATAGACTGGCGATCGCTGCTGGGTGGGCGGCAGTGGGATGAGCTACCCACCCAGGAGATTGAGGCGGCGGTGGTGGCTAAGCTGTTTCACGATATGTTTGATCAGCTTTCGCCTGAGCAGCAGCAAAAGGTCGTGATGGAAATGCAGCGAGAAAGCGATGACCCTCGCCTAGAGGCCTTGCTGCTAGGCGGTGGTGCTATGGCAGCCGCCAAGATGAGCGGGTTTGGCGTGTATTTGATGGCGAGTACTGTGCTGGGCGGACTGACAAATGCGCTGGGGCTAACGCTGCCGTTTGCGGTGTATATGGG
>JBARVK010000017.1:0-2808 GCA_049646225.1 Nodosilinea sp. | reverse complement strand
ATCTAGCCTGGAGCATCGCT
This sequence comes from Nodosilinea sp., assembly GCA_049646225.1. Classification (GTDB taxonomy): domain Bacteria; phylum Cyanobacteriota; class Cyanobacteriia; order Phormidesmidales; family Phormidesmidaceae; genus Nodosilinea. Next base: position 2,788 of record JBARVK010000017.1, on the reverse strand, counting down.
CAAAGGCTGAACTTAGCTTTGGGGCTGGATAGCCAACTCGGGTAGGCGAATCTGGTTGACCCGCGGCTGATGCCCCAGCCACTGCATGGCGAGACGCTTAAAGTCATTAGCTGACCCGCTGACATAAAACTCCGTTGACCAAGCAGGGACACTGCTGCGCAATCCCAGGGCATCGAGTTCTTGAGTGGCGGCAGCCACCATGGAGATAGCTGGGTTAATGTACTGCATCGTACGGGGCAAAATTGACGTCAGTACCGGAGCCAAATGGGGATAGTGGGTACAGCCGTACACCAAGGTATCAATGTTGGCCGCTATCAACGATTGCAAGTAAGCCGCCGCTGTTTGCCGAGCGTGAGGTTCTTTAATTTGATTTTGCTCGACAATGGGCACAAATTTGGGGCAGCCCACCTCCCAGACTTGACAGGTCGGCGAGATCTCCTGAATGGCGTGGGTATAGGCCCGGCTGTTGACGGTAGCTTGGGTTGCAATGACCCCAATGCGCTTACCCCTAAGGGCCGCCGCCTGTGCCCCCGGACGAATCAGCCCCAGCACCGGAAACGGGAACTCGCCCTGTACCTGGTCTAGGGCTAGGGCCGAACTGGTATTGCAGGCCATAATCACCATCTTGACGCCCTGATCGGCCATCCAGGTCAAAATCTGGCGCACAAAGTAGAGAATTTCTTCGGGCGATCGCGACCCGTAGGGCAGCCGCGCTGTATCGCCAAAGTACAGCACCGACTCGTTGGGCAGCTGGCGATAGATTTCTCGCAGTACCGTCAGACCGCCTACTCCACTGTCAAAAATACCGATAGGCGCAGGTCGAGTGGTCAGCAGACGGTGGTTGAGCCCGTGGTTCATGGGTGCTTAGGCCTACACATAAAAATAATCTCACTGAGTCTACCGGGTTTGGGCAAATTTCGGGCGGGTTTTAGGACAAGTTTTGAACCGAACTGACAGTCCCAGCCTAGGCCCAACGCTCAGGCTGGAGAAGGTTTGTAGTATGTTTTGGGCCTGCCATAGAGCTGCCACAGGGCCGACACACCGCTGTTACATGGTCTAGGTAATCTACTACAGAGGGATTTGGGCCATGCTGTTTGGGCTGATGGTGCGATCGCTAGCCCAGTCAGTCAGGTTCGGTTTTCCCAGGGGGTAAGCCCCATTGGGCGACAGGTTCAAATCCGTCACTATGTATACATGTACATGTTTCATCCAATATTCGAGCCAGCGGCGGCTGATTTGAGAACTGACACATCCGATGCAAACCACCTTGCTAGAGTTCGCTACTTTAAACCATGGCAACAAACCTGTTCCCCCAGTTGCCAAACAGGCAACTACACCTGTAGCACTTTACGCAACCAGGAAGTTGTTATATTCTGGAGAGGTAAACTCATAATGCCTTCGAGTTTCAGGATGGGGGTTGGCTTCAGCGGTTTATTCCAAGTGCTTTGCCCCAGCTAGCAATCTCAACGCTGTTGCTTGCCTGGATGGCAACGCATTGCGAGTCATTAATTTAATCCTGATTTTTAAGGGTCAACTCAGGAAAATATAGGACGCTAGGCTTTGATCGGCGCAGCGTGGGAGAGATAAAGCGTGTCCTATTTCTGCTTTATAAATAGCTGTCAGAGGAGTTTGGCTCTGCTGAGTCAGGCGTAGAGAGAGTTTTTGGTTGCTGAGTACGATTTTGATTGGGTCATCATTGCTTCAACTTTTGGGATGTCAGGTTTCTGGGTTATCGGTTTCGGCGTATTCGCATTGTCAGTGGAGGAAAGGTTAATTCATGGCTAAAACAAAAACTCGCGCGTTAAAAAGTAAGCCCCTCTACAGTGCCGACGCTGTAAGAACCTACCTCCATGAGATTGGTCGGGTGCCCCTGCTGACCCACGAAGAAGAGATTATCTTTGGTAAGCAGGTGCAGGCTTACATGGCGCTCCTAGAGCAAAAAGAAGGGTTAGCTGAGTCTTTAGACCACGAACCTAGTCAGACTGAGTGGGCTGAAGCGTCTGAACTGAGCGAAGAAAAGCTCGATCAAGTTGTGCGCCAGGGCGAGCGAGCTAAGCGCAAAATGATTGAGGCTAACCTGCGGCTGGTCGTTGCGATCGCGAAAAAGTATCAGAAGCGCAACCTAGAGTTTCTAGATCTGATTCAGGAAGGCACCCTGGGGCTAGAGCGCGGCGTTGAAAAGTTTGACCCCACCAAGGGCTACAAGTTCTCTACCTACGCCTACTGGTGGATTCGTCAGGCTATTACCCGGGCGATCGCCCAGCAGGCCCGGACCATTCGCCTGCCCATTCACATCACCGAAAAGCTCAACAAAATCAAGCGAGTGCAGCGCGAGCTGTCGCAGCAGCTCGGTCGCAGCCCTAATGCCAATGAGATTGGCGAGGCCCTAGAGCTAGAGCCGAAGCAAATTCGCGAGTTTTTGGTGCTGGCCCGACAGCCTATTTCCCTAGACGTGCGCATTGGCGACAATCAGGATACCGAGCTGCAAGAGCTGCTTGAAGACGACGGTATTTCTCCTGAAACCTTCACGGCTCAAGAGTCGCTCAAGCAGGATATTCGCAATCTGCTGTCCGAGCTTACCCCTCAGCAAAAAGAGGTGATTACCCTCCGCTACGGCCTCGAAGATGGCAACGAGCTGTCGCTAGCCAAGGTAGGCAACCGCATGAATATCAGCCGGGAACGGGTGCGCCAGCTTGAGCAGCAGGCTCTCAAGCATCTGCGTCGTCGCAAGGCCACGATGCACGGCTATATCGCTAGCTAGCGGTTAAATCATCTAGTTCTAACTAGC
>JBARVK010000016.1:0-6677 GCA_049646225.1 Nodosilinea sp. | reverse complement strand
GTGTAGGGGCGCTTATAGCTGGGATGCAGCCCAAGAACAATATCCTCCTTAGCAATACCCATATCAACAAGTTCTTGGCCAACGTCAATGTCTGTGGTGTTTTGCTGGAGCCAGATTTTGCCATCCTCAATATCGAAATGAAGCACCGTATGGTAAATCCGGCTTAGTCCCTTCCAGCCCACGCGCATCAACTGGTAGTGATCACGCGTTGTATCAAATACCAGTAGATTATCGACCTCTTCTTCCTGAGTTTTGAACTGACTATGCTGTTCTAGCAGCTTTTGAACACAGGTTCGAAAGTGCTCTAACTTATCCATCTGACAATCTCCTCTGAGACTGGGTTATAGACAATGAGCTTAAGCTGGTAACGCTCCACAGCCGTTTGAGCAAAGCGGCTCTGAAAAAATGCCTCGTAGGTGTCTATCGGTACAGCCAGATAAAGCTCACGCTCAGGCTCTTTAACCTCTAGCATAATTCTGTAATTCAAAAACTGCCCTAAAGCCGTGTGAAAATCGCTAACCGGAGACGGGCTAATAAAGCTTTTAATCTCTACGGCAATTTTCTCTTCGCCTCGTTCCGCCGCAATCAACCGTTCAGCCGCTAAATCAATTTTGACTTTGACTTCTTCCCAATCCAGCTCCAGAGGATCGCTAGAAATCCGCCACTGATCTTTCTCAAGACCATGTCTCACTGCGGTATGGAAGAGATCCCTGGCTGCCATGAACGTCGTGGGGCAGAGCTAATGTAAAACAGCATCCTCAGTTTCTTGAAGATCCCGGGATTCTTTAAGAACCCTGGGATCTGAACCTATTCTACCGTCACGCTCTTGGCCAGATTCCTCGGCTGATCGACATCCAACCCGCGCCGCGCCGCGATGTGGTAGGCCAACAATTGCAGCGGTATCACCGCCACAATCGGCGATAGCAACTCATCCACCACGGGCACCGGCAGCAGGCGATCGAAGGTGTCGGCGGCATCGTCGTCGCCCATGGGCACCACGCCAATCAGCTGGGCATCGCGGGCTTTGGCCTCCTGCGCATTTGAGAGCACCTTGTCGTAGACGCTGCCCGGCATGGCGATCGCTACTACCGGCACCTTGGCATCGAGCAGGGCGATGGGGCCGTGCTTCATTTCGCCCGCCGGGTAGCCCTCGGCGTGGATGTAGCTGATCTCTTTGAGCTTTAGCGCCCCCTCCAGGGCAATGGGGAAGTTAATGCCCCGACCCAAAAAGATAAAGTCTTGGGTTTCGTTGAAGTCATGGGCCAGCTCTTCGATATAGCGCTCCTGGCTTTCGAGCACCTGCTCGATGTAGGCGGGCAGCTGGTGCAGCCCGGTGAGAATGGCCTCGATGCGCTGGGACGAGATGGTCTGGCGGCGGTAGGCCAGGTCCAGCGCCAAGAAGTAAAAGGCCATTACCTGAGCGGTAAAGGTTTTAGTCGCCGCAACGCCAATTTCAATCCCGGCGTGGGTGTCGATGATGTGGGGTACCAGCCGCGATAGAGAGCTTTCGGGTCGGTTGGTGATGCCCACCATGCGGGGGGCAAAGCGGGGGTCGGGGTGAGCGCCGCGTCGGTTTTGCTCCATTTCCAGGGCGGCCAGGGTGTCGGCGGTTTCGCCCGACTGGGTGACACCAATGGTGAGGGTGTTGGGGATCAGCGGCGTGGGGGAGTAGCGAAACTCCGAGGCGTACTGCACCAGCACGGGCAGGTTGGCCAGGGCTTCGATTAGGTACTTGCCGACCAGGGCGGCGTGCCAGCTGGTGCCGCAGGCCACCACCTGCACATGGTCGAGGCCGTCGAGCAGATCGTCGGGCAGGCCCAGCTGGATGGGGGCGCGATCGGATGTCTCCGGGGTCCAGGTGTTGTCGATGTAGGTTTCGAGGGCGGTGCGCACCACGCCGGGCTGCTCGTAGATTTCCTTGAGCATGAAGTGCTTGAACCCCTGCTTTTCCACCATGATGGGGTTCCAGTTCAGGGTGATCGGGTGCTTGCGCTGGCGATCGCCCGCAAAGGTGTACACCTCTACCCCCAGGGGCGACAGGCTGGCCAGCTCGCCGTTTTCCATCGGCAGCACGGCGCGGGTGTGGGTGACAATGGCCGGGGTGTCGCTAGCGCAGAAAAACTCGCCTTGACCAAAGCCAATCACCAGCGGGGCCTGGTTGCGTACCACCACCAGCTCGTCGGGGTAGTCGGCAGAAATAATCGCTAGGGCAAAGGCCCCCTGTAGGTCTTGGGCGGCGCGGCGGGTGGCCTCTAGCAGCGGCGATCGCCCCTGTAGATCGTCTTCGGTGAGCTGACCTAGGTACTGGGCAATCAGGTGGGGCACTACCTCGGTGTCGGTGTCGGAGGTGAACTGGTGCCCCTGGCTCTTGAGGGTTTCGCGCAGCTCGCGATAGTTTTCGACAATGCCGTTCTGAACGACCGCTAGGCGGCCCGAGCTGTCGCGGTGGGGGTGGGCGTTGTGCTCTTCGGGCTTGCCGTGGGTAGCCCAGCGGGTGTGGCCAATGCCGAGGCGGGCAGGGTTATCCTGACCATCGATTTTGTCTTGCAAATTTTGCAGCTTGCCCTTGGCACGCACGCAGTGCATCTCGCCTTCGAGCACGGTGGCCAGACCGGCGGAGTCGTAGCCGCGATATTCGAGCTTACGCAGGCCGTCCATTAAGATGTCGGCGGCGGGACGGGTGCCGATGTATCCCACAATTCCACACATAGCGCTGTCTCCTTGGGGTTGGGCAGGGGCTGTGATCACGCTGATTTTATAGGATACACGGTGGCCCGGTCGGTGTGATCGACTTGGGGTGCCGGTTCTCAGGGCGTGGGGGAGATGGGGAGATGGGGAGATGGGGGAGTGATTTCGTTAAGTGTGTATCTATTAAGACTGTTGAATTAAGTGATCCGGCCAGGGGCGATCGGCCTGAGGATTGCAGTACAGCGATCGCCGCCTAGCTTAAGGTCCTGCTGCTTGGGTTTGTTCTAGCAGTAGGCCTAAGGATGACTGACTCAGTCTTGAGCCAGTTTTTTGTGTCTTAAGCTGCCTAGTTCGCGCTACTTCTGCTCCCGGAGTCTTTTGGTTATGGACAACATTCAGCGTATTGGCATTCTCACCAGCGGCGGCGATTGCCCTGGCCTCAACGCCGTCATTCGGGCGGTGGTCAAGTGTGCTAACCAGCGCGGCTGGGAGGTGGTGGGCATTCCCTACAGCACCGCTGGCTTTATTCAGGTGGCCGACGGCAAGTACGACCCTGACCACCTGCGGCTCACCGACCACGGCTACGATATCCCCGGCATTTTGCAGGGGCTCGACGTGCTGCAGTTCCTCAGCGGTACCATTCTGGGCTCGCTAAATAAGGGCTACCCCGAGGGCGTAGACAACGTGGCCAAAATTTTGGCGGGTTACGAGCAGCTAAAGCTAGATGCGCTGATTGCGATCGGGGGCGACGGCAGCCTCGATATTATCTACGACCTGGCCCAGCGCGGCGGCTGGAACCTGATCGGCATTCCCAAAACCATCGACAACGACGTGCCCTTCACCGAAAAGTCGATCGGCTTTAACACCGCTGTGCAGACTGTCAACAGCGCCCTCTACGACCTCACCTTTACCGCCGCCAGCCACGATCGCGTCATGGTAGTCGAAGTCATGGGCCGCGACGCGGGGCACCTGGCCCTCCACGGCGGTATAGCGGGCGGGGCCGATGTGATTTTGATTCCCGAACTGGTGCCCGAGCTGAATCCGCTGGTGGTGACGCAGATCTGTCAGCACATTGCCGAGCTGCGCCAGCGGGGCCGCAAGTTTGCCCTAGTGGTGGTGGCCGAAGGGGTCCACGGCGAAGACGGCCAGCCCGTGCACCTGGTGGGTGAACACCTGGCCACCGCGATCGCCGAGCGCAGCCGCACCCTCTGTCAGACCGGCGACGCCACCTACTGCGATATGGACCAGGTGGAAACCCGCGCCATGGTGCTAGGCCACATCCAGCGCAGCGGCATTCCTACGGCCTCTGACCGGCTGCTGGCCTCAGCCTTTGGCCGCAAAGCTGTAGACCTGATCGCCGAAGGTCGCTACAACCGGATGACGGTGTGGGAAGCGGGCCGAGTGCGCTCCAAGAGCCTCGACGACGTGATTGCCACCGTGCGCAGCTGCCACCAGCGCGGCGTTTGCCCCAGCCCGGTAGAAACCGACAGCACGATGGTCAAAGTGGCCAGGTCGCTGGGTATCTACGTGGGCGACCCCGACACGCTGCCCGACCCCAGGGCGGTAATGCAGGAGGTCACAGTCATGGGGTAATGGAGAGTACATTACCCAGATTATTCAAGAAACCGGCCATCAACGACTGTCATTCCCGTGACAACAGGAATCCATGGAAGACTACTTACTTCAGAGTGGATTCCCGCGAAGGCGGGAATGACTGACCTTTCAGTCGGTTCATGAACAATGCAGGTTAACCCGCAGGGGCAGGCTGAGAATATTGAATCTCGACATCGCGATCCAGCGCCTTCGCTAGCACGTGGCGATCGCGCTGGGCGGCCCAAATTTCCAGATCCAGATTGTCAGCACCACCCACCTCAATCGTCAAAACATCCTCTGAGATCTGGCACGATACCGACTTAACTCGCTGGTTCTTGGTCTTGTCTAGGCTGACCGCAATTCTGAGCAGCCCTGAGAGAATTTGCACAAGCTGACGGTGGGGCTTAGAGAGCTTTCTAAAGCGCTTGTGCTTTTTAGTCGGAGCCGCTTTGCAGTGGTAGCGGGTCAAGGTTGCAATCAGTAAAATTTCTTCGTCGGTAAAGCCACGGGGATTATCGCGATTGATGATGTAGCGCGAATTTTTGTGGTGCTTTCGGTAAGAAATAAACTGTCCAATATCGTGGAGCAGGGCCGAAAATCGCAGCAAGTCTCGCTCAAAGTCACCGTAGTGGTGGAGGGCTTGGGTTTGATTGAATAGCTGTAGGGCCAGGTCCGCTACGTGCTCATTTCGCGGCCAGTCTGACTCGTACTTTTGCGCCAGCTGAGCGGCTTTGCGATAGCGCAAATTGGTCTCCGGCGGGAACGACGGCACCTCTTGAGAATGGCGTTCCAGGTAGTCTAAAATCATGCCCTCGCGCAGGGAGGCATCGCAGAGGGTAATTTTTTTAACATCGACCAGCTCCAGCAGCTTGACCAGCAAAATGCCGCCCAGATGAATGGCATCGGCCCGTTTTTCGCTAATGCCCTCGTACTTAGCGCGTTTGTTTGGCTTGGTTTCGAGCAACTCATGGGTAAGGGCTTTGAGGTCTTTGAGCCGCACCGTTTCGGCATTGACCGACTGCAAATCGTCGCCTCCCGCTTCGAGGTAGGCCGCCTCGCCCAGGCTGCGGATGGTGCCCGAGGTGCCGATCACCCGGTCGAAGCCGATCGCACGAATTTGGTCGATCGCCTGCTGGGCCACAAACTCGATATGCGACTCTAGCACGTGGCGGCCTTCGCGGCCTACGGGGCCTTTGTCTTCAAACATGTCGAGCAGGCGCAGCACTCCCAGGGGCAGACTATCGCTAAACAAGACGTTTTGCCGATCGCCGACGACGACCTCTGTACTGCCGCCACCAATGTCAAAGACCAGGGCGGTTTCATCCTCAAGGGCGATAGAATTGCGCACCGCTAAGAAAATCAGCCGGGCTTCTTCTTTACCGGAGATAATTTTGGGTGCTAGGCCAGTCTGACGCACCACCTGGTTCAAAAACGCCTCACCATTCTGCGCTTCTCGAATGGCGCTGGTCGCCGCCGTAATTATCTCATCGACCCCCACCTGTTCCGCGAGGTGAACATAGCGCTTGATCACCTCTAAGCCATTGTCAAAGGCGCGATCGCTGAGGCGATGGGTGGCAAATACCCCAGTCCCCAGCTTAACCATTTCCTTTTCGCGCTCAATTACAGCAAAGTTTCGCTGCGCCAGCACCTCCACAATGATCATGTGAATGGAGTTGGTGCCAATGTCGATCGCGGCAAGTTTCATAGGTCAGCTAGGGCGTCGGTTTTGATCATCATGACGCGATTCGCGATCATGCGCTCGTCGGGTTCTGCTGGCGCACCACTCAACCTACGGCTTGACGCTGAGATGGGCGATCGCCTTAGTCTAAAAGTTGTGGTGTGTCGCCGACTAATCTTAATCACAGACAGTATCCTCACTCCTCTCGCTATGATGGTCACTAGCCCTAATGCCAGGGGCCACTACGAAGCCGTCGATCACAGCGGCATCCCCGCCCTAGCCGAGATCGATCTCAACCTGCTATCAGCCTGCATTTTGGTTGGCGAAACCTCCCGCATTCAGGCGGCTCAACGGCTGCTAGCCGCTCACCCCGCTAGATCTTAACTAGCCTCATCCATCCACCCGCCTACCCGCCTACCCATCTACTCCTTTACGCCATCCCCAAATTCGCCGCCAAAAACGCCCACTTATCCGACACTTCTTCGATCACCTTGGCCGTCGGCTTGCCCGCGCCGTGGCCCGCCTTCGTCTCAATGCGAATCAGCACTGGGGCCTCGCCGCCGTGGGCCGCCTGTAGCGCCGCCGCAAACTTAAAGCTGTGGGCTGGTACCACGCGATCGTCGTGGTCTGCCGTGGTGATCAGGGTGGCCGGGTAGGCTGTTTCCGGCTTCAGGTTGTGCAGGGGCGAGTAGCCATAGAGCACCTTAAACTCATCCTC
>JBARVK010000015.1:0-5569 GCA_049646225.1 Nodosilinea sp. | reverse complement strand
AAAATCAGAGATAAACGACTTATCTTGAACTAATCCAGAAACTTGATCCAAAAACTTTTTCTGCTCGTCGTTAGTAATAGAACTCGAGGCAACAGAAGGCGCAGCAAGAATCCCTTCTACTCTGGCTGCAATAGCCGTTTGAACTTCTGCTAACGTCGTCTCGGAAGATGCTAATCCTTTGCCAGACTCTTTCTTGGCTACGTCCATGAATTCTTCGAAGCTATTCATACATCATCCTCTTCCTTGTCGCCACCATCTATAGTAGTCTCGAAGCAATTCCTCAAAAGAACTTACAATTGCCTGGATTATTAATTTCTTAGTCTGATCATCTAGCTTATTCCAAACCCCAAAGAAATATTTAAGAACAAAGCCAAATATTGGCCCAACTAAAGCACTACCAAATATCCAAGGGAAAGCCATTTACATCCTCCAGAATTTCAGCCTGTAGACTGGGTGCGAAGCTGGCAAAACTCAAGGTCACGGAGTCTTCGTGTTGGGTTTCACTTCGCTCCACCCAACCTACGCTCGCTCGTCATTTAAAATAGATTCTAGAATTTCGGACGTTAGACCTTGAGACTGGGCATAGTTGCCCATGAAATCCATGATTTCTTCGAGCGATCGCTTAGGCAGACTAGTCGTACCGCTAATCTTGCGGGCAAGCTCTGCTTTAGCCAGCAATTCATCTGGGTTTTCTAGCTCTAAATCCTCAAATATGTTGCCGCTACCTGTTTGAATTTCAATTGGCTCAGCCATGATTCATTATTCCTAATGGATCTGTAGGGTGCATTCGCGAAGCAATGCACCATGATGCAAGGTTTCTCGGGTGGTGCATTGCGGCTCAAGGGCGCAATCTAGGGTGATTGGCCAGAGATTGTGAGCCGCGAATGCACCCTACGGTTAACTGCCGCCAATGCGGGCAACGTCGCGGGCATTTTCTTCAAACGCTGCTGTTAGAGCATCGTCGCCGGTGAGCCCATCCGCCAGGGCCTTCTGGATGTGTTGCAGCACCCGCTTGTAGTCGCGGGGCATGACTTTCACAAACTTAGCCACAGCGTTATCCCAGTCTTCCAACAGTTTCGACCCCCGCTTACTCTCGGTGTAGTTGACGTGGCGCTGAATCAGTTCTTGCAGATCGCGAATTTCTTCGGGGTCTACCAGCTGCTCCAGATCCACCATTTCGGTGTTGCAGCGGGTGGCAAAGTCGCCCGCCTCGTCGAGTACGTAGGCGATGCCGCCGCTCATGCCTGCGGCGAAGTTGCGCCCGGTCAGCCCCAGCACGATCGCCTTGCCGCCGGTCATGTATTCGCAGGCGTGGTCGCCGACCCCTTCCACCACCGCCGTGACGCCAGAGTTACGCACGCAGAAGCGCTCGCCCGCTAGGCCCCGAATGTAGGCTTCGCCGCTGGTGGCGCCGTAAAAGGCCACATTGCCGGTGATGATGTTCTCCGCAGGCACAAAGGTGGACTGCTTGGGCGGGTAGACGATCAGCTTACCGCCGCTCAGCCCTTTACCGAGGTAGTCGTTGGCTTCGCCTTCTAGCTCCAGGGTGACTCCCTTGGGCACAAAGGCTCCAAAGCTCTGCCCGGCGCTGCCCTGGAAGTGCAGGTGAACGGTGTCTTCGGGTAAGCCCTCCCAGTGGCGCTTGGTGATTTCGTTGCCGAGAATGGTGCCGACGACGCGGTTGACGTTTTGGATCGGCAGGGTGGCGCTGACCTTTTCGCCGCGCGCGATCGCAGGCTCACACAACTCCAGCAGGGTGGTGATATCCAGCGACTTATCTAACCCGTGATCCTGGGCCATCTGGCAGTAGCGACCGACCTCGGGGCCAACCTCCGGCTGGTGCAGCATGGGAGTCAGATCGAGGCCCTTGGCCTTCCAGTGCTCGATCGCAGCTTTCGGCTCCAGCACATCGGTGCGACCCACCATTTCATTTAGGGTGCGGAAGCCCAGCTCGGCCATCAGTTCGCGCATATCCTGGGCGATGAACCGCATGAAGTTGACCACATGGTCAGGGTCGCCCATGAAGTGCTTGCGCAGTTCGGGATCTTGAGTGGCGACGCCGACAGGGCAGGTGTTCAGGTGGCAGACTCGCATCATGATGCAGCCCATGGAGACCAGGGGCGCGGTGGCGAAGCCAAACTCTTCGGCCCCCAGCAGGGCGGCGACCACCACATCGCGGCCCGTTTTCATTTGGCCATCGGTCTCCACGACCACCCGGCTGCGCAGGTTGTTCATCACCAGGGTTTGGTGGGTTTCGGCTAACCCCAGCTCCCAGGGCAGACCAGCGTGCTTGATCGAGGTTTGGGGAGAAGCCCCGGTGCCGCCGTCAAACCCGGCAATCAAGATCACATCGGCGTGGGCTTTGGCGACCCCGGCGGCGATGGTGCCGACGCCCACCTCAGACACCAGCTTGACGTTGACCCGAGCGTCGCGATTGGCGTTCTTGAGGTCGTGGATCAGCTCGGCCAGGTCTTCAATGGAGTAGATGTCGTGGTGGGGCGGCGGCGAGATCAGGCCGACGCCGGGGGTGGAGTGGCGCACCTTGGCAATCCAGGGGTAGACTTTGCGGCCTGGGAGCTGCCCCCCTTCGCCCGGTTTTGCCCCCTGGGCCATTTTGATCTGGATCTCTTTGGCCTGGGACAGGTAGAGGCTGGTGACGCCGAAACGGCCCGAGGCCACCTGCTTGATGGCGCTGTTTTTGGAGTCGCCCTTTTCGTTGGTCCAGGTGTAGCGCTCGGGGTCTTCGCCGCCTTCGCCAGTGTTGGATTTACCGCCGATGCGGTTCATGGCGATCGCCAGCGCCTCGTGGGCCTCTTTCGAGATCGACCCGTAGCTCATGGCCCCGGTCTTAAACCGCCGGGTGATGGCCTCGATCGGCTCCACTTCCTCTAGGGGAATGGATTCGCGCTGCTTGAACTGAAGCAGATCGCGCAGGCGGAAGAGCTGTTTCTCCTGCGCGTTGACCAGGGCAGCGTACTGCTTATAGGCCTCATAATCTCCGGTTCTTACGGCCTTTTGCAGGGTGTGGATCACCTGGGGGCTGAGCAGGTGGGCCTCGCCTTCTTTGCGCCACTGGTAGTCGCCGCCGACATCGAGGGTGACATGCTCGGTGGGGCGATCGGGGAAGGCGTGGCGGTGGCGCTTGAGGGCTTCTGCCGCCAGCACGTCTAGACCGACGCCCTGAATCCGGGATGCGGTCCAGGTGAAGTACTGGTCAATGACGGCTTGGTTGAGGCCCAGAGCCTCGAAGATCTGCGCGCCGCGATAGCTCTGGATGGTGGAAATGCCGATCTTGGACGCGATCTTGATTACCCCCTTGGTGACGGCCTTGATGAAGTTCTGGCAGGCTTTGTCGAAGTCCATCGGGGGCAGCAGCTGGTCGGCCATCATGCCCTCGATGGTGTCGAACACCAGGTAGGGGTTGATCGCACCACAGCCATAGCCGATTAGGGTGGCGAAGTGGTGCACTTCGCGGGGTTCGCCCGACTCCAGCACCAGGCCGATGCGGGTGCGGGTGCCGTTGCGAATCAGGTGGTGGTGCAGGCCCGCAACAGCTAGTAGAGCGGGGATGGGAGCGTGGTCGGCGTCGATGGCGCGATCGCTCAAAATGATCAGGCTGGTGCCGCTGGCAATGGCGGCATCTGCAGATTGACAAATCTTGTCTAGAGCCGCCTTCAGCCCGGCCTCGCCCTCAGCCGCCGTAAACACCATTGGCAGCGTCACCGACGAGAATCCCTGCTCGCCTGCCTGCTTCAGCTTGGCCAGTTCGGCGTTGGTAATGATCGGGGTCTTGAGGTTGATCAACCGACAGCTCTCAGGCTCGGGCATGAGCAGGTTGCGCTCGCTGCCGATGGTGGTGTCGGCGGAGGTGATAATCGCCTCCCGAATCGAGTCGATCGGCGGGTTTGTGACCTGGGCAAACAGCTGGTGAAAGTAGTCGTACAGCAGCCGAGGCTTATTCGAGAGCACCGGCAGTGGGGTATCGGTACCCATGGCGCCGATCGCCTCGACGCCGTTTTCGGCCATCGGCTTCAGCAGCAGCCGCAGTTCCTCGAAACTGTAGCCAAAGGCGGTTTGGGCGATCGGTAGGGGCGCGGGGTTGGGTAGGGGCACAGCATGCTGTGCCCCTACGGGGTCTTTGCCATTGCCGTTTACCTCGGCGGAGTCTGCCGCCTCCGATAGATCCCCCAATTTCACCAGGTGCTGATCGAGCCACTCGCGATAGGGCTGCTCGGTGGCAATCTGCTGCTTGATCTCCTCATCCGAGACAATCCGGCCTTCGTCCATATTCACCAGGAACATGCGACCCGGCTCCAATCGTCCTTTGTAGGCCACATTCTCGGGCGCGATCGGCAACACCCCCGCTTCCGAGGCCATGATTACCAGGTCATCTTTGGTGACGGTGTAGCGGGAGGGGCGCAGGCCGTTGCGATCGAGCACCGCACCCATCATGGTGCCGTCGGTGAAGGCGATCGCAGCCGGGCCGTCCCAGGGCTCCATCAAACAGGCGTGGTATTCGTAGAAGGCCTTTTTCTCGGCGCTCATTGACTCGTGGGCCGTCCAGGGTTCGGGCACCATCATCATCATGGCGTGGGGCAAAGAACGGCCCGCCAGGGTCATGAGTTCTAACGTGTTGTCGAAAATGCCGGAGTCGCTGCCTTCTTTATTGATCAGCGGCTTGGCGCGATCGAGGCTGTCGCCAAACAGCTCTGACTCAAACATCGACTGACGGGCATACATCCAGTTGATGTTGCCGCGCAGGGTGTTGATTTCGCCGTTGTGGGCCACGTAGCGGTAGGGGTGAGCCCGCTCCCAGCTGGGGAAGGTATTGGTGCTAAAGCGCGAGTGCACCAGAGCCAGGGCGCTCTCCATATCCGAATCCGCCAGGTCGGGGAAGTACAGCCCCACCTGCTCGGTGGTGAGCATGCCCTTGTAAACAATGGTGCGGCTCGACAGGCTGGTGGCGTAGAGGTAGGGGTCAACCCCAGTGGAGTTGATCGCTGAGTGGGCCCGCTTGCGAATGATGTAGAGTTTGCGCTCAAAGGCCTGATCGTCGGCTAGATCCGGCGATCGCCCAATAAACACCTGCTGCATAAACGGCTCACTGGCCTTGGCCGTTTCCCCCAGGGAGCTGTTGTCGGTGGGCACATCGCGCCAGCCCAGCACCTGCTGGCCTTCCTCTTGCACGACCTGTTCAAACAGGCGACGACCCTGCTCGCGATCGCCCGCATTCGGCGACGAGAAGAAAAACCCTACCCCGTAGTGCCCTGGCGCAGGCAGGGTCATGCCCTCTGCCGCCGCCACCTTGGCCATAAATTTGTGGGGCATTTGCAGCAAAATGCCCGCCCCGTCGCCAGTATTGGCCTCGGCCCCCACCGCGCCCCGGTGTTCCAGGTTGACCAAAATGGTGAGCCCCTGCTGCACAATGCTGTGGGACTGCGCGCCTTTCATATGCACGATGAAGCCCACCCCGCAGGCATCGTGTTCGTACTGGGGGTGGTAAAGACCTTGAGCTTGGGGCGGTTGGGATAGGGTCATTGATTTATCGAGCAAAAGGAAGGAACTCAAA
>JBARVK010000014.1:0-3749 GCA_049646225.1 Nodosilinea sp. | reverse complement strand
GTGTGGGGGTAATGGAGTAATGGGGTGATGGGGTGATTTTCTGGCTTTCTATAGACGCCAATTTACAAAATCCCTGTAAAGCTTTGGGGAAAGGGGCGCAATCGTCTTTTATTGGTGGTTCGCGTTGCTTGCGATTGGCTATAGTAGCGGGCGAGTAAAAATCCATCGCCAGCCAATACACGGCCAAGAAAATAAACAGGTTTATAGGGTATGACTATCTCCTTTGGGCGTCATCTATGCGGCAACGCGGCGATCGCCACTCAGCAGGAATGGTTGATCACCAACGGGCTGGGCAGCTATGGCTGTGGCACGGTAGCTGGGGTGCTCACCCGCCACTACCACGGCCTGCTGGTGGCAGCGCTGAAGCCTCCGGTTGAGCGCACGCTGCTGGTCACCAAGGTGAATGAAACCGCCACGTATCTAGACCAAAGCTACGCCCTCTACTGCGATCGCTGGGCCGATGGCACCCTCACCCCCCACGGCTACCTGCACCTGGAGTCGTTTCGACTGGAGGGCACGATTCCGATTTGGGTGTACGCGATCGCCGACGCCCGCCTCGAAAAGCGCATCTGGATGGAGCCTGGGGCCAACACCACCTACGTGCGCTACACCCTCAGCCGGGCCAGCGCTCCGGTGACCCTCGACCTCAAGGTGCTGGTCAACTATCGCCTGCACCACTACAGCACCCAGGGCGAGGGCTGGCAGATGGCGATCGAAGATAGCCCTCAGGGCCTGCGCATTCAGGCCCAGCCCGACGACCAGCCCTTTTACCTGCTCAGCGAAACCGCCCCCGCCATCCCCGCCCACACCTGGCACAACGGCTACGCCCTGGCGGTGGAAGCCTACCGGGGCGTTGACCCCTACGACGACCACCTGCACGCCGCCACCTTTAGCCCTACCCTGGGGCAGGGGCAGTCGTTTACCCTGGTGGCCACCACCGAGGCCGAGGCCGACCGCTCGGGGCAAAGCGCTCTGCTGCGCCGACTGGCCTACGAGCAACACCTAATCAGCCAGGGCAAAGCGGCTCAGCCCGACGACCAGCCCCCAACCTGGGTGAACCAGCTGGTGCTGGCCGCCGATCAGTTCATCGTTAACCGGGCGATCGCTGGCCTGGGCGTCGATACCGACCCCGCTGACTTCGGCGACTCCCTCACTCCCCCCAGCCCAGAGACCGCTGCCACCCCCGCTCACCTCCAGGGGGAAGAGAGCACCGATAGCCAACCGTCTAAGTCCCAAACCACCGGCAAAAGCGTGATCGCGGGCTACCCCTGGTTTGGCGACTGGGGCCGCGACACCATGATTGCCCTGCCAGGGCTCACCCTGACCACCGGCCGCCCAACCCTGGCCCGGCTGATTTTGCAGACCTTTGCCCGCTTCCTTGACCAGGGCATGCTGCCCAACGCCTTCCCTGAGGATGGCCAAGACCCCCACTACAACACTGTAGACGCCACCCTCTGGTACTTTGAGGCCCTGCGCGCCTACCACCAAGCCACCGCCGACACCGCTTTGATCAAAGACCTCTTTCCCCGACTGCAAGAGGTGATCGACTGGCACGGCAAAGGCACCCGCCACGGCATTCAGGTTGACCCCGCAGACGGTCTGCTGTCGGCGGGAGAACCCGGCGTCCAGCTCACCTGGATGGATGCCAAAGCGGGTGACTGGGTGGTTACCCCCCGCATCGGTAAGCCGGTGGAGGTCAATGCCCTGTGGTACAACGCCCTGCTAGTCATGGCCGAGTTTGCCCGCCTGTTAGATCAGTCTGCAGCAGAGTATCAAGCGATGGCTACCCATACCCACCAGGGCTTTCAGCGCTTTTGGAATGCTGATTTGGGCTACTGCTACGACGTGCTCGACGGCCTCAACGGCTCAGACCCAGCCCTGCGCCCGAACCAAATTTTTGCCGTCTCCCTGCCTGATCGCGCCATGGGCGAACCTTGCCTAAGCCCCGACCAACAGCGGGCGGTGGTCAATGTGGTGGCCCAACGACTGCTGACGTCTCACGGGCTGCGATCGCTCGACCCCGACCACCCCAGCTACGAAGGCATCTACGGTGGCGATTTGATCAAGCGTGATGGTGCTTACCACCAGGGCACCGTGTGGAGCTGGCTCATCGGCCCCTTTGTGCAGGCCCACTGGCGGGTTTACCAGGATGCCGACCTGGCCCACAGCTTTTTAGACCCGCTGATCCATCATCTGCACGGCGGCTGTCTGGGCACCCTCAGCGAAATTTTTGATGGCAACGTGCCGATGGAGCCGCGCGGTGCCTTCGCCCAGGCCTGGTCAGTGGCCGAGGTGCTGCGGGTCAGCGCCCAGCTGCGTCCCCGACTCAAGGAATAGACTAGCGCCCATGGCTAGGTCTATCCTGCTAACGAAAACGGGGCTGGCGGGATTCGAACCCACGACCTGCCGCTTAGGAGGCGGCCGCTCTATCCTGCTGAGCTACAGCCCCAGGGAGGGTGCTAAAAGGCAGAAAGATGAAGGCAAAAGGATGGAAGGGGATCTACCAGCTGTCCGGATTGTCCGGTATCTGCCTCGTCTGCTGCACATATAGCTGGAGCTATTTTACACCCTGGGCTAGGGGCGAGGCCTCAAGACCGGGTAAAGATGGCCCGATAGACCGGCAAGCCCTGCTCCAGGGTGACGCGCTCGCGATCGGTTTGGGCGGGGAAGGGGCTGTCGGGCAGCCAGAGGTTGGGCTGGCGAATGAAGTGGGGATTCTCAGTGAGGCGATCGCACATATCCACCGCCACCTCTTCCACGTCAGACTGCACCACCACGCGCCCGCCAGCGGGCAAAAACTCGGCCAGGGTGGCCACTAGCTCGGGTTGCAGCACCCGCCGCTTCTGGTGGCGTTTCTTAAACCAGGGGTCGGGGAACTGAATGGAGACCTGCTGGAGGGGGTTCTGGTCACCCCAGCTCTCTAGCAGGGTGTGGAGGGAAATATTCACATTGCAGTACATAAAATGCAGATTGCTCAGGCCGGCTTCTTGCTGCCGTTTCTGGGCCGATTCGACCACGGGCTTGCGAATTTCCAGGCCCAAAAAATTCCACTCGGGCTGATGCTGGGCCATGTGCAGCGCAAACACCCCTTTGCCGCAGCCAATGTCGATGTGCAGGGGCTGCCGGGGGTGGGCAAAGACCTGATCCCAAACGGGGGGCTCTACGATCGCCTGATATTTTCCGCTCAGGGGGTTAACGTGCTGACGCACCCGAACAACTGCCACAGTCTTAACCTCAATAGAACCACGGCCTTCTATCATGCCACTTTGGTTTAGCAAATTCCCAAACGCAGGGCTCGATCGGTCACTACCGAATCGGTTGGCGAAGAGCTAGTCTGGTAGAGACATGTATAAAAATCAACGTTTTAATTCCATGGGACAGCGTTTTCGCTTCGCTATCGTTAGCGACCCTCACATCGCTCGACCTGAGACTATCTACAATGGCCCCAATCGCTTCCACTTAGTCGAAGTCAGCATTCCGGGCATTGAGCAAATTTTTGACCACCTTGAAACGCTGGACCTCGACTTTTTGCTGCTGCCCGGCGACCTCACCCAGCATGGCGAATGGGTGAACCACCAGTGGCTGATCGATCGCCTCAAGCGGCTGCCCTTTCCGGCCTATGTGGTGCCGGGCAACCACGACGTCATTGCCCGTGACGCGACGGATCGCGCCATTGGTCTGCACGACTTTCCGCGCTTGTATCAAGACTTTGGCTACAGCGACGGCAAAACCCTGCACTACCACCACGA
>JBARVK010000013.1:0-7316 GCA_049646225.1 Nodosilinea sp. | reverse complement strand
GTCTAGCATGTCTACATTTTACCATGTATCTTGTAGACTGCTTCCTTTGGTCGCGCTCCGCTACACCACCAGCCAAGCTTTCAGCTATGGCTGGAGTAATGCGAAGAATCTGATAGCTTCAGACCTTTCTCCCCAATCACCCCGATTGCGCTCGGGGATTCTTCCCTAAGCAATGAGCACCGATTTCGCCAGTCGATAGATAGACGCCGGAGTCGCTATCTATCGACTGACAGCTATCCATGTCCCTCGCTGTAAAGATGCAGTCCCAGGAAGCATCGGTTTAGAGTGAAGCGTTGACATTGGATGGCTTTATGGCTTCTGAAACACGAAAGACTGAAATTACTGAGAAATCGACCGACGATCTGTTTCAGCGCTACGACGCGCTGTCCGTAGACGACAAGCTAGCGCTACTCTATTACGTTTATGAAGCAATGGGCGATTCTATCACCCCGGCCGCCCCTGAAGCGGCTGACCCTGAGCTGGCAGAACCCCTGGTTGAGGCGCTATTTGATCTTTCAGAAGAGGATCAGCTAGAGGCCATGCGCCAGGTAGTTCGCAAAGAGCACAGCGATATTTCTGAGCGTTACGGCGGCCTCAGCGCCAACAACCAGCTGCTGGTGTGGTATGGCTGGGCCCAAGCCATGGGTAACCAGATCGTCGGCATGCCCAGCGACTACAAGGCCGAAGGTCCGGTAAACGATATTCTGTCCGACCTCAAGGGCATGGAGTTTCAGTCGCAGATCTCGCTGCTGCGCGAAGCCGCCACCGAGATGGGCTTTAGCAATGTCACCGCTCCGCCTCCGCTGGCCGAAACCGGCATAACCGACAGCCTTTAGGGCGTAACCGCTAGCCCAAGCGACCCCGAGTTAGCCCGTTCGGGGTCGCTCTGTACAGGGCACCGGGCTCAATCCCATGCAGCCAGGCTCAGGCGGGGTCCTTAACTTCGGCCTCCAGCGCGTTGATATAGGTGTCTAGGGAGTGATCGCTGAAACGACGGCTCAAAAAATTCCAGGTCCAGCGCGAGCCAATCTGAATAGCTTCTTCTACGTGGGTGTAGCCCTGCCAGGTGCGGGGAATACGGGTGACAATATCCCAACCGTAGACAAATCGGTAGCTCTGGGGAATGCGCCGGTTGTACGACTCGACCATGGCCTCGTTACCCACCCGGGGCGCACCAAAGGTATAGACCTCAAAGCTGAGGTCGCGCTTGTTCCCTAGGTTGTACTGAATATCTAGGGCGGCGATGATGGCCAGCGCTCCCCCCAGGCTGTGGCCGGTCACAATTACATGCTGTCCGGTAAAGGTATCCATAGCCGCTAGCAGGTCTTTGCGTACGGCAAAATAGGCGGACATGAATCCCTGGTGAAACCTGACTTCGGTGTTGTCATCGCTGTAGGGATAAATCTGCTGGCGGAACTGAAAGTTGTTCATCCAGTCAATTGATTTGTCAGAGCCGCGAAAGACAATGTAGAGGCGATCGCTGTCGAGCTGGTTTAAAATCGCCACCTGGGTATCGGTAAAGCCATTGTCCTGACTTTCAACAAACACAGGGTCGATATCGGGATAGGCTGAAAACCGCAGTCCGCTAAAGTCGCTATAGCTTTCCTGACACAGGCGAGCGCATTTAAGGGCAAGGGCAAAATTGACCACTGTTTTTCTCCCGTTACTAAAAAACTAGGGTGCAGCTACGGTCCACCAGGCTAGGGCGTAGGGCTGGGTGGGTTCGGCGGGCACCGGCTGCTGATAGATAACTCTCAGCTTGTATCGTCCCGTTTCCGGAATTTGATAAAAAATGTGTTCAACGCTGTCCACCTCGCTCACCGAAGACCACAGGCTTTGGGCAATGTCGTCGCTATCGGCGGGCAGCAGGTAGAGGTTGAGGTTGTTAAGACCCTGGTCGATGAAGCCTTCGCCAACGTCATAGATGCCGTTCTGGTTGGCATCGGCCAGGGCGACAACCCGCTCCCAGGCCAGGGTCGCCGAGAGAAAACTGCCCCCCTGGAGAGGTTCCTCAAAGGTGTAGTCGTGCACGGTGGCTGGCCCTGATGGCGCAGTCATGTCGGCAATGTTCCAGCCAATGGCGGGCACGGTCTGGTCAGGGCCAAAGGCACCGGGCAAAAGCTGCTGGTAGGCGCGATAGGCGTTGAGGTGCCCAGTACCCAGATCTTTATGAAGCGGAATTTTGGGATCCTGGTAGGCATCAGACTCAAGCCACGACCGACTGGCATTGTCAAGCAGGGTGCGGGTCATGCCCAGGCGCAGGCCGTCGCCATTGTCTTTAATTTTGTCGGCTGAGTTGAGCAGCACCGCCTTCATCACCATGGGATGACGCCCCGCCAGCGGCCAGTGGGGTGCCCCAGCACGAAACTGGCGATCGACTAACTGCTGCATCAGGGCCACGGTCGCCGCCACGTGGGGCGCGGCAAAGCTGCTGCCGCTAGAGGTGCGCATCCGCCCGTCAGGATCGATCAGCTCGATGTCGCTGCCGGGGGCCACAATGTTAATCGATCGCCGGGGGCCCACGTTGGTTTCTGGGGCGGCTCCCTGACGGACAGCTAGAGCGGGCTCGCTGCCTAAATTGGAGGAATCAATCCGGTTGAACTCGCCGTTGACCTGGCGCGAGTAGGCGACATTGATACCGTTAAAGTTATCGGTCGGAATGGGAATGCCGCCGCGCCCCTGGTTACCGGCAATTACGTACAGGGTTCCGTGCACTCGGGCCGACCAGTCAATGCACTGGGTGAGCAGGGCATTGCCGTCAAGCATGGCGCTGGGGCGGGGGTCGCGGCTGAGCGGTTCACCAAAGCTAAAGTTAATCGCCCGCACGTCGCCGCCGTTTTCTAGGGCTACTGCCTGGGCCGCCAGACATTCTTCGGGCTGAGCGCTGGTATCACCAAGGGGGCCGACAGCCCCCGAGTACAGCAGCGCTTCGGGAGCTACCCCAGTGTGCAGTTTGTCCTGGCTGATCATGACGCTAGCCACGTTGCTAGCATGGTCATCGACATATTCGTTGGGGTTGGCAACGCCGTCGAGGAGCAGCACCCGGCGCACGATTACGGGCAGGGTTTCGGTGGCCACTTTATCAATGCCAAACCGGCTGGGGCGACCAATTTCCACCTGGCCAATGGCAATTTTTTCGCCGGTCAGGTTGTAGGGAGCGGCGTGCAGTCGCCGGGCGTCAATGCCCAGGGGGCCGACAGACTCTGTTAGAGCCATGACGGGTAGGGTCAGGGGAACGAGGCCACCGACACCAGCGGCCCAGAGAACGGCTCTGGATAGGGGCGATCGCCCCCGCCAGACCCCTGCCCATCGACCCAGAGGGCGCACCGTCGCCCCCCGCCCCCCGCGCTGCTTTGCCATAGCCAAATCCTGTATGTGTTATTCCTTGGCAAACTCTATCGCATCGGCCCTGACCCCGGCCCAAAATTTTGGATCTCTCAATACTGGTATAGCCGCCACTCCGAAGGTTAGGCCATTTGCACAGGCCGCCCGGAGGCGATCACTGTGCGTTGGGATGCTATCCCCAGTCCTGCTGTAGCGATCGCCAATATCCTCAGTGGCTGGTCTATAGTTTGGCAGACGTCACGCCCTGAACAGCGCTGAGGGCCAAGGCATCTTCAATTGTGATGGGCAAACGTATGCCTTCGCCTCTGACTGATGAGCAACCAGGACATTCCAGTCACCCACGTCACCATGATTAACGCAACAAAGCGCTCATAGGCCCCATCCCACCCGGTAGGAATCAGGAAGAAAAATGGTGCAAGTACTGTCCAGAGGATCGCAATCCAAAGGGTGAAGCGATGCCATTTTAGGCCGACTTTACGTAAACCTGGTGCCAGTAAAAAGGTTAAGAGCGCAAACGCAATGCCCAGTATACAGACCAGATAGAGATGAATCGTTGAGCCTATACTGTCGCGATTAGCGTACTGGTTGTACTCTGCGATCAAAAGAACATTGACGCATAACAGACCCAAAAGAGCGGTACCCAGCTTCCATCTAAAGCCACCTAGCTTTAAGCTATAAAGCCCAATCGCACAGGCTAAAAGGGCAGCCGCGAATAAATCTAGTCCGACGTCCTGAATCCAGGCGTACTTCCCCAAGGCAAGCGCGCTAATCGTTTCGCTGATCGGATTATGCTTGTCAACGACTATCGTGCCGATTAAATCAGCAGCGAGCACGCTGACACAACCTACTATTCCGATCAGCCCGCACCAGAAAGACAATTTTGATCTCATTAGCTCACGTTTTACAACGCGGTGCCGCGATCGCATCTAAGCCAGCACCGCCTATTTGCATACGAGTATGGAGCAGAGACGTATCTCTATACTTCAGTCAAAAGGCATAGAACTGGCCAGTGGTTGTCGATTTTGTCCACAGTATGGTCTTACCGTGGGTCAGTGGGGGCAACCACGTTCGCCCTAACCTGGGCTCGAGTGAGCAGCCGTGCCAGCCTCATGGCCTGGTGGCGGTAGAGGGGCACCGGCAGCGTGTCGGGCAGCCGCGCCAGCAACTCGCGGGCCTCACCCAGCCGATAGCCAGACACTCGGGCAATTTCGGCGGCCCCGTCGAAGAGAGCATTGGCGGTCAAGGCGGCTTCGAGGTGAATTTGCCAGTCTTGGCAAGCCAAATGGCCCTGCTCAATACGGCGCAGGCCGCCAATGGTGGCTAGCACCACCAGGCGATCGCCCACCTGCAAACGAGTATCATCGGTGGGCATGATTTTGCCCGCTTGGCCCTCGGTCTGGTGCCACAGGGGCACCACGCCATAGCCGTAGGCCACCTCCGACAGCAGTCGCCCGCTCAGGGTATCGCCGGTTTCTAGATCGTACTCGGTAACCAGCACTGTCTGGTCGTAGAGCCGAAACAGGCCGATGACATGCTCGCCAAAGGCCGCCCCGGCAAACGCTTCGGCTGACAGTGCCGACGAACAAAGCACCTGGGCAAAGGGAAAGATCTGGGTGACGCGATCGGTAAACTGCTGGTCATAGGTGCGAATAATAGCGCGGCAGTGGGGGTTGAGTCGGTGCGCCAGCAGCCCCATTTCCAGGTTTTGAATTTCGTCTTCGCTGACGGCTACGACGCTTTTGGCGGTGGCCAGGTTGGCTTTACCCAGGGCGGCGGTTACGTCGCCGGTCAGCAGTGGAATCTTGGCCAGCCCGTCGCCATCGGGGGCCTGGGGCGCGATGCCAACCACGGGCTGCTCCAGGTCCTGCAGCAGAGCCAGTACCTGACGCCCCACCCGGCCCAGCCAGATCACGACCACATGGTCTTTGTCGGGTACGGGCGGGCGACGCTCGCGAAACTCAAACCGCAGGGTGAGCAGCTTTTCGGTCAGCAGGGCGTACAGCACCCCCACAAAGGCGGCCCCGGCCACGGTGAGCAGCACCCCAAACGCCTGCACGAGGCGAGGATTGCTAAAGGCTTCCAGGTCGGCATAGACGTCGCCATAACCCCCAAACAGGATGATGAAGGTGTACAAAAAAGCCTGAAAAAGAGAGATATCTGCCGTCGCATTGCTGTCGAGCAGCAGGGTGCCCGCCAGGCAAAGCAGCACCACCGTCACCCCGCAGATCACGGCGACCCGGCGCAGCTGCTGCTCAACCCCGCTGGGCCACAGGTTGAGGACCAATTGCTTGAGATTGGACCAGTGGCGCAGCCGCGCGATCGCCGGTCTGAGTCCTTGCCATCGCCCCTGCGGCACGGGCCGGGGCTGGTCGTTGTAAATGGCCCGCAGATCGGCATTACAGTCGACCATCACCACCTCATCTCCCGCCCGCAGCAGGGTGTCGGGCAGCCAGGTGTAAAACAGCGTCGAGGGGCTTTCGGCCACCGCCGCCGGATCGTGATGGGCGGCAGTGTGGCACAGCACCCGGCGGCGGCTGTTGTCTAGCTCGTGAATCTGGCGGCGATCGCACCAAAGCTGCCCCGGTTCTAGCCGCTGCCTGACCACCTGAAACCGATGGCCATCGAGACTAAAGTAGCCGATCAGCTCCTCCCCAAAGGCCCCCAGCGCAAACGCCGGAGCCGCCAGCTGGGTGGGCTCAAAGGCGACAAAGTTTTGCACCTGCTGCCCCAGCAGGTCGTTCAGGTTTTGCTTGTCCGAGCGCATCACCAACCGCACCCGGGGGTTGAGCACCCGCGCCGTCAGCGCGGCCTCCAGGTTGACCCGCTCGTCCTGGGTGACCAGCAGCACCGCCCGGCACTGGCGAATCCCCGCCCGCTCCAGTACCTCTGGCGATCGACAGTCACCAATTTCTATGTGGTCGATCAGATCGCGTAGATGGGGCACTTCCCACTGATCGGGCAGGGTGGTATTGATGGCGTGAACCGGTACCCCAAAGGTCTTCAGGTGGGCCACGCAGTTTTGGCCCAGGCTGCCCAGCCCGCACACCAAAAATCCTTCGTTCGCGGGCGGAATGACCCGCTTTTCTGGTTGAGAGGCCGCCGTCACCATGCCAGTTAAACTTACAAAATTCCCAGAGGGACACAGGATCTACGAAAAGCGCCGCTGCCCTAAACCCCCAGCCGCTGTAGCCGATACAGGCTGGAATACAGCCCTTCCTGGGCCAGCAGCTCGTCGTGGCTGCCCTGCTCGACCAGCTCGCCGTACTTGAGCACCAAAATGCGATCGACGTGGCGAATGGTCGACAAACGGTGGGCAATAATAATCGCCGTCCGCCCCTCCAGCAGACGCTCCAGGGCCTCTTGAATCATTGCCTCAGTGCCCACATCGAGGTTGGCGGTTGCCTCATCCAGCACCAGAATGCCGGGGTCGCGAATGGCGGCGCGGGCAAAGGCCAGCAGCTGCTTTTGCCCCCCCGAGAGGTTGGTGCCCCGCTCGCGCAGCTCGGTGTCGTAGCCCTGGGGCAGCTGCTCAATCAGGCCGTGAATGTTGGTTTTTTTAGCCGCTTCTACCACCGCCGACCGGGGATAGTCTTCGCCCAGGGTGATGTTGCTTTTGACATCCCCCGCGAACAAAAAACCGTCCTGCAACACCACCGCCATGCGCCGCCGCAGCTCCGCCTGGGGCAGGTCACGAATATCCACCCCATCCAGCAGAATGGCCCCCTGGTTGATGTCGTACAGGCGGCACAGCAGGCGAATGATGGAGCTTTTACCCGCCCCCGTTGGCCCCACCAGGGCCACTTTTTCACCGGGGTGGATGGTGAAGGTGAGGTCTTTGAGCACGGACTCGTCGGCTTTGTAGCCAAAGGTGACGTGGTCGAAGCGAATCTCGGAGGGAGCAGAGGGGGTAGGGGAGTGATGGGGTGGAGGGGTGGAGGGGTAGGTGGTAGGAAAGGGAGTGGGGCTGCCGT
>JBARVK010000012.1:0-4639 GCA_049646225.1 Nodosilinea sp. | reverse complement strand
GGCAAGACCCATGCTGCGGGTGGTTTCGGCACCCAGGTAAACCCGAATGCTCAAGAAGTCGGTCGGGCAATCCGTTTCACAACGCTTGCAGCCAACACAGTCTTCAGTGCGAGGGGACGTGGCAATTTGCCCGGCTTTACAGCCATCCCAAGGCACCATTTCGAGCACGTCGGTGGGGCAGGCGCGCACGCACTGCGTGCAGCCAATGCAGGTATCGTAGATTTTGACAGAATGGGACATTGAATAAAAACTCCAATGTGGGTCATGACTGGGTTGACAGCTTTAAGGATGGCCCTCAAAGGTGGGTCAAAACGGTCTATACAGTAAGGGTTTCCTAATCTTTGACCAGTTTATAGCGAGAGATTTCAGCTCTCATCGCCACCCCCTACAAACCTTAACGGATCGTAATATGAGTAGGCGTTTAGACTCATAAATGGCCTAAGAACGGGATCCTTACCTCATCACTCCTATCCACCAGCACCGCTATGGCTACCCGCCTCTGGACCTTTCTCAGAGGATGTTTGAAAAGTCCGACGGAGTCAAAAATCATGCCAATCGCCTGACCATGATACGGATCATGGCGAGGTAGATGAGAGTTTCCGATGTTTCCGGCAACCGTTCGTAGTCTCGTACCAAGCGTCGGCAGCCCATCAACCATCCGAAGGTACGCTCGACCACCCAGCGTTTCTTCAGCAGGACAAACCCCTTGGTCTGCTGCGGTCGTAAGACGACCTCGACGATCCAGCGACAGGTATCCATCACCCACATCATGAAGGCGGGGCCGTCAAACCCTCCATCCGCCCAAATCAGATTTAGCCGGGCCATCGAGCCTCCCATTTCTTTAACTCGAGCGAGCACTTGCTTACCGCCCTCTCGCTCGGGCACACTGGCGGTGGTGACCAACACCCGTGCCACTAGGCCCAGCGTATCGACGACTGCGAACCGTTTGCGACCTTTAATCTTTTTGCCTGCATCGAAGCCCACCGCCTCATGGACGAAGGCTGCACTTTTCACGCTTTGGCTATCAATGACCGCCTCTGAGGGTTGGGCACGGCGGTCTTGCTCGATGCGTACCCATTCCCGGAGATGGTCATGAAGGGCAATCCAGGTGCCGTCCTTCCGCCAGTTGCGAAAGTAGGTATAGACCGTCTGCCACGGGGGAAAGTCTCCCGGTAATGCTCGCCATTGAACCCCCTCGACCAGTAAATACAGGATGGCGTTGAGAATCTCCCATAAATCCACGCTTCGCGGACGGCCACCGGGCTTGGCGGCGGGCAGTAAATCACTCAGGAGCTCGTACTGGTCTCGGCTTAAGTTGCTAGGGTAGTCTTTACTCATCGTCTCACTCCGGCGTTGCTGACATCCATCTGCAACCTATACGGAGTGAGCTTTTTTACTCAAGCTCTAACTTTTCAAACACCCTCTCACTACCGACATTCGCGACCTGGTTTCGCTCAAGACTATCGACGGTACCGCCGATGCCGCCGACGCGGTGCTGGGCCTGGCGGAGATACTGGCTGAGGAAGGCCCCAACGTGCAGAAGCTGGCCCCGCTAGTCGACCAGCTCGATTCGCTGCTCGATGCCCTCAACTCGCCCCTGGGCAAGCTAGTAGGTGCCACCCTGCCCTTTGTCTCTATCGGTACCGGGCTGCTGAAGTTTTACATAGAGACCACAAAGCAAGAACCAACTCTGGCCCAGTCTGTGGCGGTAGTGAGCCAGGCCGCCTATTTGGAAAGCTTTCGGGAAGTCGTCAAAAAGAACCCCAAACTGGAGCAATGGCTGCTCGCCAAGGACAGCACTCCCCAGGCCAAGATCATTACCCCCGCCGTCAAGGCCGTAGGCAACTTTGAGCTAGCGGATAAAGAGGCTCGCTTCGCCACGCTGTACTTCCATCAGTCGGCTCTGGCGAAAGCGTTTAATGATGCTTTGGGGGCGCGGCTAGTGCAGCTGGGGTTAACACCTGAACAGGCCAACCAAATTGCCGAAGCCGCCGCCAAAAACACCAATCGGCAGATGCGGAATGCGATCGCCGACGCCGCCCCCTCTATCCAGCGCATCGCTGAGTGGTACCGCACAGGCGGCGACCAGGTGTTTGAAAAGTACCTCAGCATTGATAGCTATCTGGAAGAGGCGATCGCCCCCTGCCCCCATCAGCCGGTCTTTGCCGAGCGCTTTACCTACAACGACATCTACGTACCCCTCAAGGCTCAGGCGCTGACCTCAGCGGGGGAAACAGACGGCACTGAGAAACCCTTTGTTCTAGAAGCCTGGGCAAGACAGTTTCTCAACGACTCGTCTAAGTCAGGCCAGGTGATGTTTGTGCAGGGCGGACCGGGACGGGGCAAAAGCGTGTTTTGCCGCATGTTTGCCGACTGGGTGCGCCGCCACGAGCACCCCCGCTGGACGCCGATTTTAATTCGCCTCCGGGATGTGGCGGTGCTGTCAAACGACTTTGAGGAAACGCTGGCCAAGGCGATCGATCGCGACTTTGCCAAGACCGACTCTGGCTGGCTCACAGATCGCAACGTCAACTTCCTCTTTATCCTCGACGGCTTTGACGAACTGTTAATGGAGGGCCGCACCAGCGGCGGGCTCGATCACTTTCTCGATCAGGTGGGGCGGTTTCAGGAGCAGTGCGCCAGAAATTCTGAGAAGAACCACCGAATCCTGATCACAGGTCGCACCCTGTCGCTGCAATCCATTGAGCGCAGCCTGCCCCCCAACCTGGCACGGGTCGAAATCTTGCCCATGGATGACGACCTGCAAGACCAGTGGTTTGTCAACTGGGGCCGCCTCATGGGCCAAGACCCCAACCACCTCAAAAACATTCTCAAAGATCCACGTCTGCCCGATCGCCTGCAAGAGCTAGCCCACGAGCCGTTGCTGTTGTATTTGCTGGGGGCCATGCATCGCGACGGTGCCCTGCACCTGGAGATGTTTGAGGGGGCCGAAGGGGCCAAAGCCAAGGTACTGATCTACGAAACCGCGCTGGACTGGGTGCTCACCCAACAGCGCCCCGACTGGCTCAACCGCGACATCGCTGAACTTGACACCGATAGCCTGCGCCGCATTTTGATGGAGGCGGGGCTGTGTGTGGTGCAGTCGGGTATGGAGTTTGCGCGGATTGGTGTGATCGCCCAGCGCCTTCAGCAAGACAGCGCCGCCAAACAGTTCCTCGAAGCGGCTCAACAGCGCCTGAAAGACAGCGACGCCCCCCTCCGCAATGCCCTAGCGGCCTTCTACATGCAGTCGGGCCGCCAGGGCGAATGCTCGATCGAGTTTGTGCACAAAAGCTTTGGTGAATTTCTCTGCGCCGAACGCATCGTCAAAAGCCTAATCGCCTGGTGCCAAACAGGCCGCAATCGCGAATACGACATCCTAGACCCCGAATTCCATTGGGGCCTCTACGACATCCTGGGCTGTAATGTGCTGACTCGTGAAATTGTTGAATATCTCACAGTTTTGCTGACTAAACATGAGAACTTTTGTCCTGGACTACTACACAAACGCCTCTACGACTTCTACTGGCGCTGGAGCGATGGCGAGTTCATTGATGGGCCTCCAGAAAATCTTCCCCAGAGGAAAATGCGCTCATTACAAAATCAGCTATTCAATTCTTGGAAAAGACTGGGACAGCGTCAGGTGGATTCCTATGTCGGATTAAATGTAATGGTCTTGCTTCTTGAACTGCATCGATATGGCTTGCATATGAAGGGTGAGTTTCCACACAAAGTCAAGGGGAAATTATGCAGCTCATATCACTTCCATCCCTGTAAGTCACCTTTTTCAGTCTTCCATTGTGGAGAATCTCTTCATGAAATAAGGCTTCTCAATATCATCAACATGAGTCGCTGCATTAGTGATTGTGAATTCGAGATTGTGGTTGGGCCACATCTAAACTATGCTGATCTTAGTGATATTTATCTCTATAATACTGTTTCTTTCGAAGTAAATCTTAGTGGTTCTGATCTCAGCGGATCCGACCTATCTAGAGCACAAATTAGCTTATCTAATCTCAGTGGTGCTGACATAAGTAAAGCAGATTTAAGTAATGCAGATCTTATGAATTCTGACCTTAGTGGCGCTATTCTCAGGGGCGCTCACCTCAGCAATGCAAATCTTATGGGGGCTGATGTAAGGTATGCAGATTTAACAGGTGCAACATTATCTGATTCGTCAACAACCCTGCAATGGGATGAAAATACCCTTCTGTCTGAAGTAATTGGTCTTAATCAAGCCGTTGGCGTGCCTGATAAACTCAAGCAACAGCTTGGTCTCGATCGCCCGTAGGGTGTGTTCGGCTGGCCAATATCCTTGGCAAATCTGCACCATCCCTCGCCCAGCCAACGCACCAAAACCTAGCCTGCAAAAATTTCGCCGCCGTCAGAAACCGGGTTTCTTCTTTGCATAGCTAAGGCTTATTGCTACAGCCCCAGAAACCCGGTTTCTAGACCTTCACACCAAGATTCTCGCGATGGGTACGCGGTGCGTTACGGCGTGGCAGCGAATTGAGAATTGATCCAAAAACCTCGACACACCGGGTGCATCCCACTTCTGCAAGTGTCTGGGTCATTCCCACGAAAGTGGGAATCCATCGAGAGCAAGATGTCCGTTGTAGATTCCCGTCTTCACGGGAAT
>JBARVK010000011.1:0-3102 GCA_049646225.1 Nodosilinea sp. | reverse complement strand
GGCTATAGGTGCTGAGCACCTGAGGTACTAGCCCCCGCTGCTGACGACTCACCCGCAGCCAAAACCAGCCCCGCTCCACCGCCAACGCCAGGGTTAGCAGCGAGAACAGCAGCAGTGGCCACATCACAATGCCCCCTGCCACAAACCAGTTATCCATAGCGCCGCTGCCCTCAGCCAATAACCCACCTATGATACTGGCCGAGGTCGGTTTGCGTTCAACGATTCAGAGCCCAGGGTCGCTCCCTGCCCCCCAACCCCGAACGCCTCTGTTCCTACATCGCGCCAGGGAAATGCTCAATCTGGGCGTAGCCGCTAAATACCAGCTGCTTGCCCTTGGTTTCGAGCCGGTTGACCCGCAGCAGCACCCCGTCGAGGTTAAAGCGCTCTAGGTCAACCATGCGGTTGAGCACCTCGGCAAACCCCTCGGTCAGCGTAGTTGAGAGCGGCAGCATATCGTCAGGAATGCCATCGGGTAAAAATTCGGCATCGGCAAAAATAATTCGCCGCCGTTTTTCTACAGTGACTTTGGCCAACAGCTGAATGGGGACATTCTCACGGTTAGGCAAGTCGGTTTTGGCCGTGATTTTGACCTGCTGGTCGGGCATCAGGGTGATGTGGACATCCCGAAAGGTCACCGGGTCGCCCCCCGACAGGGTCGTGACCGCATCGTCGGTGACCCCCTCCAGGTGTTGTCGCACCAGCTGCGCCTCAAAGGCGCGATTGATCGCGTCTTCGTTTAGCACGACCTGGGCCACGGCCTGGGTAGGCTGGCGCAGGCGAATTTTGCCGCCGATCGCCGAGCCCACGTCAATCGACACGGCATCGGTCTCAAACATCATTTCAGCGGCCTCGAACTCTTTGCGAATGACCAGGCCGCGCCCTTCCATTCGAAAGCTGTCGATGGTGCCCTGAAGCATTTTGCTCGGAGGAGAGCAGCGCACGGCTACCTCCACAGCATCACTGCTGCTAAACAGATGTCGTAGCGACTGGGTAGCCACAGAGTTGATCATCCGCTCGCCAAAGTCATTGGACCCTTTGGATTGAAACCCGGTAAAGCCACCGAACATAGAGGTTAGTACCACCTAATTCCCCTACTGTTGTAACAAAATATGAAGCCTAATGACAGCGGCATTGCTAATGCCTTCCATTGGAGATACTGATAATTGCCCTAGGCCGCGATCGCGATCGCCCCTGAAACCTTCTCCAGCTCTGGCTTAGAGGGGTTGTCCGCAGGCTTTAGGCGGCGACCCAGGGCGGTCGCAATGGGGTCGAGGCTGTGGGCCAGCGCAGCCATCTCTTCTAGGGTAAGGGCTTGGCGCGCATCTGACACAGATTGCTCTGGTACCGGATGGCATTCGACGATCAGCCCGTCGGCCCCAGCGGCGATCGCGGCCCGAGCCAGGGCCGGTACCAGCTCGCGCTTGCCCGCCGCGTGGCTCGGGTCTACCATCACCGGCAAGTGAGTGATTTGCTTCAGCGCCACCACCGCGCCCAAATCCAGCACGTTGCGGGTGTAGGAGTCAAAGCTGCGGATGCCCCGCTCACAGAGAATCACGTCGGGGTTGCCGTGGCTGAGAATGTATTCCGCCGCCATCACAAACTCTTCCAGGGTGGCCGCTAGCCCCCGCTTAAGCAGTACGGGCCGACGGGCGCGGCCCAGGGCCTTGAGTAGGTCAAAGTTCTGCATGTTGCGGCTGCCCACCTGCAAGACATCGACGTAGTCGGCCATGGGCTCAATTTGGTCGATCGCCATCACCTCAGAAATGACTGGCAGATCAAATCGCTGGCGCATGGCGGCTAGAATGCGTAGCCCTTCTATCCCCATGCCCTGAAAGGCGTAGGGCGAGGTGCGCGGCTTGAACACCCCGCCCCGCAGCGCCTGCACGGGCGTGGGGGCGAGCTGCTGGGCCACTTGCTCCATTTGCTCGGTGCTTTCGACGGCGCAGGGGCCACCCACGATCAGCAGGGTCTCGCCGCCGATGGTAACGGAGTCGCTGAGGGCAATCACCGAGCGGTGGTCAGCGTTAGATTTGCGGGTCAACGTAGCATCTTGCATCGCTAAAAACTCAGGGTAAAGGACGGGAAGACAGAGATAGCAGTAGAAAACAAAAAACCCGGAGCGGTGTGCTCCGGGTCAAGTAAGCGGCATAGGACGACCTATCGCCAGCCTGACCCGGTGGTGTCAAAAAAGTCGTATTGCCAGTTGGACGCGGGAAATGACATCGCTAGGGTCAGAGTAAAGGGCTTAAAAAACAAAACCGCA
Organism: Nodosilinea sp.; assembly: GCA_049646225.1. Taxonomy (GTDB): domain Bacteria; phylum Cyanobacteriota; class Cyanobacteriia; order Phormidesmidales; family Phormidesmidaceae; genus Nodosilinea. Next base: position 839 of record JBARVK010000011.1, on the reverse strand, counting down.
GAGGGTTAGCTCTGCGGTTCACAAGGTGGCAACACAAACTGTGCTCACGGCCTGTGAACCGGGGGCTGCCACCAAAAATAAAATGCTCGTGCTGACGCCATCATGGCTGCGGATTGAATCGAAACGTATTTGCAATCTAGCAGCGGCGGCAGCGATCGTCAACTAGGCCACAGCTCCTGGATTGGCCACCGGCTTTGGAAAGCCCGAATTCACGGGTTTTCCAAAGTGTGGCCCTGGTTGCCGGCAGTGTATTCAAGCCGGACTGCGCCACCCAGAGACCCGGTTTTGCCCCTCGGATGCAGCGGCTTAGCGGCGCGATCGCAGTCGCTTTAAACAGTCAGGATGTCTTTCTCTTTGGCGGCCAGGGCATCGTCGAGCTTGGCGATATATTTATCGGTGAGCTTTTGAATTTCATCCTGGGCATCGCGCGACTCGTCTTCGGAGATATCGCTGGCTTTCTCCAGCTTTTTCACAGCATCGATGCCGTTGCGGCGCTGGTTGCGAATCGAGACGCGGCCCTCTTCAGCTACTTTGCCTGCGGTTTTGACAAACTCTTTGCGCCGCTCGCTGGTCAAAGGCGGAATATTGAGGCGAATGACGCGACCGTCGTTGTTGGGGGTCAGCCCCACGTCAGACATCGAAATGGCCTTTTCGATGGTGGTCAGACTGCTGGCGTCGTAGGGCTGAATCATCAGCGTGGTGGAATCGGGGATGGAGATGTTGGCCATCTGCTTAAGAGGAGTCTGGGCGCCATAGTAGTCGATCTCGATGCGATCGAGCAGGGAGGAGTTAGCTCGACCCGTGCGAATGGTGTTGAAGTTGCGCTGGGTCGCCTCGAT
>JBARVK010000010.1:0-3333 GCA_049646225.1 Nodosilinea sp. | reverse complement strand
GAGATGGGGGAGCGCTTTATTATTTGACGCCAATTTCTTCGTAGAAGGCGAGTAATTGCTTGGCCAGCGCTCGATTGGTATAGCGGCTGATGGCGCGGTGGTAGCCTGCCTCGGCTAGGGCTTGCCGACGGGTCGGACGTTCCAGGAGCAGGCGCAGGTGCTCGGCTAGGGCGGGGGCGTTGCCTTCGGGAAAGACTAGGCCAGCTCGATCAATCACGTTGGCAATTTCGCCGGAGTTGGAGCCGATGACGGGGACAGCGCAGGCCATGGCTTCGATCAGCACGTGGCCAAACTGTTCTTTCCAGCCTTTGGCGGTGAGGGTTTTGAAGCGGTCGGTGGTTTCGGAGGGCAGCACCAGGGTGTGCATCAGGTTGAGGTAGCGGGGCACCTGGTCGTGGGGGATATCGGTAACCCAGCGCAAGCGATCGCCGATACCCGCTGCCTCGGCCCTGGATTGAATGCGATCGCGCCATTCACCCCGGCCCACCAGCAGCCACACCCAGGGCTGAGGCAGATCGCGCAGCCTCGCCAGGGCCTCGCAGAGGGTGAGCAGCCCTTTTTCTTCGACAAAGCGACCGCAGTAGCCCACCACAAAGGCATCGCTAGGGATATCGAGGGAGGCGGCTAGCTCAGGCTGGGGCTGGGGACAAAAGAGGGTTTCATCGACGCCGAGCTGGGGCATGACCCGGTAGGGGGCGGTATAGCCATGCTGACGCAGAATATCGGCTCCATCCTGGTTGCCCACTACCAGCCCGTGGGTGTGGCGCAGGTTATAGGCTTCGAGAGCGGAAATGGGAAAGTGGAGCTGGTAGGGCAGATTCCACCAGGTGAAGAACAGATTTTTAGCCTGTAAGCTCAGCAGTCGGTTAAGGGTAATAGTTTGGGCATAGGCTAGGGCCTTAGACCCTTGTTCAACCTGAATAACCTGAGGCCGAAACTGCCGCAGCAGCTGCACCAGGTCGGGGCCAAAGGTGAGCAAGCCCTGATGGTTTTGACTCAAGTGGCTGAGGGGTTGAACGCGAAAGTTGTTCTCCTGCAGCGGTTTAGAGACAATGACTCGGTTTTGTACGCCGCCCGGGCGCCACCGCCGGGGCACTCCTACCACGACCTCCATCGCGGGTGAAAGCTGGGCCAATGCACGCAGCTTTTCGCGGTTGAGGTCGACGATGTAGGTGTGGCTGAGAACCAGCACGCGCATGGCTAGCGGCACTCCAGAGGGGGCAGATTGTGGATGACTAGAGGGCGAGCTGGGCCAGCCAAGGAAAACAAGTTGGATGTTAGCTGTGGAATTGACCTCTCGGGGCTGTCATCAATTGAGGGGCAAATCGTTTGATCAGGGCCGCGCTGGGTGACCTGGTCGAGCAGCGTAGCGTGAATGATATCGGCAGAAACGGTCATTGTTGATGATTGAGAAATTCAACCATCAATGCGTTGACCTGGTGGGGCCGCTCCTGCTGCACCCAGTGACTACACTGGGGAATATAGCGCAGCCGCAGGTTGCTGACGTAATCTTCGGTACCAACGGTGAGTTCTTTGCCTAAGGCCGCATCGTCTTCACCCCAGATCAGCAGAGTGGGCACGTTGAGAATGCCCCAGGGCCGCTGCAGTTGACCACCCTGGGCCAGGGCACGGTAGTAGTTGATCATGGCGGTAAGGGCACCGGGCTTGGCGGCGGCAGTTTTATAGGCCCGCAGGTCGGCATCGCTAAAGGCGGTTTTGTCGATCGCCATACCCCGCAGCATCTGCTCAATTAGCCAGTAGTCGCCAGCCTGCAGCAGCAGTTCAGGCAGCAGCGGCAGCTGAAAGGCGGCAATGTACCAACTCTTCAGTAACTGTTGAGGGGTACGTAGCCCCTCGACAAACTTGGCCGGGTGGGGAATATTCATCACAATCAGCGCCTGCAAGCATTCGGGATGGGCGTAGGCAAAGGCCCAGGCGATCGCGCCCCCCCAGTCATGACCCACCAGGATCATACGATCGTGCCCCAGGGCCGCCATTGCCCCCCGCACATCTTCGACCAGAACATCGAGTCGATACGCTTCGAGCCCTGTAGGTTTGTCGCTGTCGTTGTAGCCCCGCAGATCGAGAGCCACACAGGTGTAGCGGGCGGCAAACGCGTCAAGCTGGTGCCTCCACGAGTACCAAAATTCTGGAAAGCCGTGCAGAAAGAGCATCAGCGGCCCCTGCCCCTGGATGACGTAGTGCAGGCGCACGCCGTTGGTGTCTAGAAAGCCGTGCTGGGGGCTGACTGCTGCGGTCATCGTGTCTCTAAGCTCGCCATTTCCTTAACTATACTGAGCCCATGTTAGCCAGTTAACAAACCCCGGGTAGAGGTGCGTGATCTCAACTACGTAAATACATAGCTCACTATTTACTTTGACCAAAAAATAACCTGATCTCACGGAATCGGCTTGTAAAAGGTAAAGAGCAGCCAGCCTCTCGGCCTTGGGTACATGTGTTTGGCCACCCCCAGCGCCCTAGCGCAGACCTGGTTGCTCAACAGCCAACCCTGATGAGGTTGCCGGAGTTGCAGAGACTTGTGTTTGCGTCCTGGCCCTGATCGGGCGGTCTACAGCCGTCGCGTTCTGGAACGACCTGAGAGGTTGGCCCTCGTCACGTTCCTTGCGACTGTTCCTGAAATGACTTCACTAGACGACCTTACCCTGCTGCAATGGTTTGTTTCAGGGGATGCCACTCTGGAGGCTAACCAGTCTCTGCATATTCAGCCCGCCAGCAGTTCGCGCCAGCTTTTGGGCCGGCGTGGTGTGCTGCTGGCCACCGCCTACGATGCTGCCCTGCCGCCCCACGTTGAAGTGCGCCGCAACACGGCCTATACCGACGTGCTGCACCAGATTCTGATTGACCACCACTTTGTCCCCACCGGCCAGGATCGAGACAGTCAGACACTGCGCTACGCCTACTACCCCATACCCGATGGCTACCACATTGTCCACGGACAAGCCCGGCAGCTGTGGAAGCTGTGGTGGTCGCACCCGAGCCGATTGCGCGATCGCCACCGACAGTTCGACCTGTTTGCGCTAGTTAAACACCAGTGGTACCCGGTGCGTGATATTGCCCTCAACAGCGGCACCCTCTACGTCGAAACCCTGCGCGGTGAAACCGTCCACCACGGCGACGACATGATGGTGTGGCTCGAAAAAGACCATGCCGAGGATGCTGATAAAACCTGCTTTTGGTCACCACCAGCGGCTGCACCGACGCCGACCGCAGGGCCAGCCCCCCAGCCCCAGGGCTCAGACTCCCAGGCGACCGTAGACCCCACCCTGGCACCGATGGTCTACGCCCTCGACGATAAGGTCTACGTCCAGACAG
>JBARVK010000009.1:0-10041 GCA_049646225.1 Nodosilinea sp. | reverse complement strand
AGCTACCAGGGCTCAATCAATTCTTTAGTTGCCGTCCTCGGCCTCGGTATCAGTGGCCTCGGTGCTGAACGCCTGCGCTGCGCTCTAGAAAGTATTTGAGCACCAGGGTGACCACGGCTAAACAGGCCAGCAGCAGGGCAGCAGTGTAGGCCGCTTCGGTGTTGTACTGCATGTGGGCCTCTTCGATAAACAGCGGCAGGGTTTGGGTTTTGCCCGCAATGTTGCCTGACACCACCGCCACCGCCCCAAACTCACCCATCGCCCGAGCATTGCAGAGAATCAGTCCGTAGAGCAGGCTCCAGCGAATGGAGGGCAGGGTGACGCGCCAAAACGTTTGCCAGGGGGTGGCTCCTAGGGTAGCGGCGGCTTCCTCCTGCTCGGTGCCCAGTTCCTCCAGGGCGGGTAGCACCTCGCGGGCAATAAAGGGCATGGTGACAAAGATGGTGGCCATCACAATGCCGGGCAGGGCGAAAATAACCTGAATACCCGTGCCGTCGAGCAGGGGGCCAAACCAGCCTCGGCTGCCAAACAGCAGCACCAGCATGAGACCGGCGACCACCGGAGAGATTGAGAAAGGCAGGTCGATAATGCTAATTAGCAGCGATCGCCCTGGGAAGGTTTTGTTGGCGATCGCGATCGCCGCACAGAGCCCAAACACTGTATTTAGCGGCACCGTAATTGCCGTTGCCATCACCGTCAGCTTCACCGCATTCAAAAAGAATGTGCTGGTAAAAGTATTGATTAAGACAGGCAGGCCACCCTTGAGAGCCTGGGCAAACACGTTGACAGCGGGCACCAGCAAAATGAGCCCCAGGTAGGCAAATACAAAGCCTACCAGCAGCCACTTGCCCCACTCACCCCCCCTGCCCAAAGCTGGTTTAGACGACTCAACCGCTGCGATCGGTCGATTGAATGAAGAATCAGCCATAGATACGCCTCCCTCGGCTTTGAATCAGGTTAATGACCAGCAGCACCGCCAGAGAAATCAGCAGCATCACTGTGCCAACTACCGTCGCTCCGGCGTAGTCAAACTGCTCCAGTCGCTGAATGACCAGCACTGGCGCAATCAAGTCTTGAAAGGGGATATTGCCCGCAATTATCACCACCGAGCCGTATTCCCCCACGGCTCGTGAAAAGCCCATCGCTACGCCCGTCAAAATGGCCGGCATCAGCGGCGGCAAAATGACCCGCCGGAAGGTCTGCCATCGGCTCGCACCCATGGACCAGGCCGCCTCTTCCATTTCTACCTCCAGGTCTTGCAGCACCGGCTGTACTGTGCGCACCACAAAGGGCAGCGAAATAAAAATCATCGCCATCAGTACCCCCAGTCGCGTAAACGAAACCCGAATGCCAAAGGGTTCGAGCCAGCCCCCAATCCAACCGTTGGTGCTGTAAACCGTTGAAAGGGTCAGCCCCGCCACCGCCGTTGGCAGCGCAAAGGGCAGGTCGATGGCGGCATCGAGCAGGCGCTTGGCCGGAAACTCGTAGCGCACCAGCACCCAGGCGATCGCCAGCCCCGCAAAACCGTTCACGATCCCCGCTACCAGGGCCGTGACAAAGGTGACGTTGTAGGTCGAAAGCGCTACCGGGTCGGTGGCAATCCGCCAGATGTCCTGGGGGTTGAGGCTAACGGCCTTGAGAATGAGAGCTGCGATCGGCAAAAACAAAAATACGGTGAGATAGATCCAGGTCACCCGCCACGGCCACGGGGCCTGGGCGATCTGGTGCCAAAGGCGGAGTTTTTGAGATGGGTTCGAGGTCATCGGTTTAGGCCAGCTTGTCAGTGGGCACGTCGTGGAATGTTGTGGAATGTTGTGGCTCCAGGGGTCGCGTAGAGGTGTTGCACTGCAATGCCCTTACAAACCGGATGTAATGCGATATCCAGTTTTGGCAACCCCGATTCACAGTCAGGAACCTCATAGGGGCAAATGGCCGTTTGCCTCTACCAATCGCGGTAAACGACTAGGATTTGGGTCAATCAGGTAAAATTCGGTCCTATTTACTAACCTTCGATTGAATCTGGTCGAACACGGCACCGTCAGCAAAGAACTTCTCTTGTACCGCATCCCAGTCGCCCAGGTCGGCGACGGTGAAGAGGGTGCCAATCTTGGGATATTGGTCAGCAAATTCCTGCGCTACTCCAGGATCGACGGGGCGAAAGCCTACCTTGGCAAACTCGCGCTGAGCTTCAGGCGTAAACAGAAACGCCACAAAGGCTTCGGCGACCTCACGGGTACCGTGCTTGTCGACATTGGCATCGACCACCGCCACCGGGTTATCAATCGAAATATTTACGTCCGGGATGATGAAGGGTTGCGCTTCCCCTTTTTGAGCGGCCAGCAGCACCTCGTTTTCGTAGTTGATCAGCACGTCGCCCTGGCCCCGTTGGTAAAACACATCGGTGGCTTCGCGGGCGTCTTTGGGCAGCACGGGCACGTTGCTAAACACGTTCGTCGCAAAATCGAGGGCCTCGGCATCGTCCTTGCCGCTCTGGGTATTTTCGCCCCACAGCGCTAAAAAGTTCCAGCGGGCGCCACCGGAGGTTTTGGGGTTGGCGGTAATCACCTGCACGTCGTCGCGGGCTAGGTCTGCCCAGCCCTGAATATTTTTAGGGTTGCCATCGCGTGTAACCAGCGCTACCACCGACTTGTGTGCGATCGCATCGTTAGGGGCTTCTTTTTCCCAGCCCGGCTCAATCAGGCCGCCCTCTTCCAGCTTTTGGGTATCCAGGGCCAGGGCCAGAGCTACGACATCAGCCTCTAGACCATCGAGCACGGCCCGAGTTTGAGACCCCGAGCCACCGTAGCTCTGGTCGACAGTTACCTCCTGGCCGGTTTGCGCTTTCCACTGCTCGACAAACTGCGGAATGATTTGCTCGTAAGCGGCCTGGGTAACAGCGTAGGAAACCAGGGTGATTTCCACAGGCTTAGCCGCAGCCGTAGAACCGTCTGCCCCTGCTTCTAAAGTCGGGGTGGGGCCGCTGCAGGCAGCGAGGGTACCCACTAGACCCAGCCCCGCCGCAAGCAGCAGGGCCTGCCGTTGCGAAACCAAAGAACGATATAGCGGCTGGCTCAGGAATCTAGGCTCAGGCAACAACACGGACCGAGGGGGGCGGGATGAGTTTTGAGGCGCGGTCATAGTAAATCTCCAAGGTTGTGGGTTTAGCTCAACAGGGGCGCAGGGATTACGTCTACGGACTGTACCACAAAATAATTTCAAATGAATTGAAATTCAATCAAAAATATTTTGTGGTTTACTTTCGATTGAGATTGGTGTAAGTTGTGATTTGATTGCAGCGAGGCACTGCCGCTGACCCGAGACCTAGTTGACTGGCAAACGTTGTCCCACCCCTCTCCTAAAGGGCGCTCCTCTCGGGAGAGGACTAGAGAGAGGTTTGTCAAGTTTTGTCAGTCAGCCTGAGATCTGTAAGCCTCGGCCCGGCATTTGCTCCGGGATCGCTGGTTGAAACGCACTGTATTGGGGAAAATAGCCGTGGGTATTAAAGTCGAAAACGTTTCGAAGCGGTTTGGAGAGTTTCAGGCTCTAGAACCCATCAACCTTGAGGTTAAGACGGGCTCTTTAGTTGCTCTGCTAGGGCCATCGGGGTCGGGTAAGTCAACCCTGCTGCGGGTGATTGCCGGTCTAGAGCAGCCCGACACCGGGCGAATCTACATCTCAGCCCGTGATGCCACCGACAAACTGGTGCAAGAACGCCAGGTGGGCTTTGTGTTTCAGCACTACGCGCTGTTTAAGCATCTCACCGTGCGCAAAAATATTGGCTTTGCCCTGGAGCTGCAAAAGTGGCCCAAAGATCGGATTAAAAATCGAGTGGATACCCTACTGGAGCTGGTGCAGCTAGGTGGGTTAGGCGATCGCTACCCGGCTCAGCTCTCGGGCGGGCAGCGGCAGCGAGTGGCCCTGGCCCGAGCGCTGGCGATTGAGCCCCAGGTGCTGCTGCTCGACGAACCCTTCGGTGCTCTCGATGCTAAGGTGCGCAAAGATCTGCGCGACTGGCTGCGCCGCCTTCACAACGATGTTCAGGTCACCACGGTCTTTGTGACCCACGACCAGGAAGAGGCGATGGAAATTGCCGACGAAATTGTGGTGATGAGCCACGGTCAGGTCGAGCAAGTCGGCTCTCCGGCGGAGGTCTACGAGCACCCGGCTACCCCCTTTGTCATGAGCTTCATCGGGGCCGTCAACGTGCTCTCCCCCGACAGCACCTGGAAGTCGCTGCACCACGATGCCCCCGCCCACGGCGAGGTCTTTTTGCGGCCCCACGATATTGAGCTTTTTATCAACCCGCAGGAGGGCAGCGCTGCCGCCACGGTCAACCACATCATTCACCTGGGCTGGACCATTCGCGTTGAGATGACGCTCCACAGCGGTCATCCCATTACCGCCCATATCAACCGTGAGCAGCAGCATGACCTGGGCCTAGAGCCGGGGCAATCGATTTACCTGCGAGCCAAAGTGATTCGCAGTTTTGCCCCGACGCCGCGCTATGCCTCGTCCGTAGCCTAACGTTGCAAGAAGCGCCCCAGGGCTTGAGTCGGCCACCGACCCCTCCCCTGGAGCGCTCAGGTTGAGAACTTGAGTGAACGCCTAACCCTCAGCTGCAGACCCCAGGCAGCCGCCACCACCGGGGCCACGGCCCATATGGCTGCGCAGAGCATCTTGCAGTTCGGCCTCGGTAACCCCTAACGCGGCGGCGGCGGTGGCTAGATCGGGACGCTGTAGCGGTTCCGTCGGCAGACCCAGGGCGGTTCGTAAGTCAGCTTCGCTAAGGCCCAACTCCGTGGCGGCATGGGCTAATCGCTGGCCGCGATCGCCGCGCGGCCCAGTCTCCCGCAGTGCCTCTCGGAGATCGGTTTCGCTAAGGCCCAGCTCGGTGGCGGCGGCAGCCAGATCGGGGCGGGTGGGGGGTTCAGCAGGTAGACCCAGAGCGGCTTTTAGGTCGGCTTCACTGACTCCTAGCTGCGCGGCGGCGTTAGCTAGGCCCTGACCGTGGCCTCGACCTCGGCCCTCGAACCGCTCGCCAGATTGAGCCAGGCTGGGTTGAGCGGGGGCGCTCTGGGTCGTTTGGCTCAAGGCCGCAAAGCCCAGGCTGCCGCTCAGCAGGGCCATGGCCAGACCAGTAGTAATGAGAGAACGGTGCATTACCATGGATGATTTGCTCCGACAGCGTTGGGTTGACGATTTCTATTAAGCCTGGGCTTGATGACAAAACCATGGCCGCTAAATTACAGCTTTGTCATTTTTGCGGTTCGTTAGCTGTGCTAATACTGGACTAACCTGTGAACGCCGATGAACGTGTTACTGGTTGAAGACGAGGCCAAAATTGCCAGCTTTGTAGCCCAGGGGCTACAGGAGCAGGGCTTTGTGGTTGACACCTGCGCCAACGGCAGCGAGGGCTATGCCCTGGCCACCGATCGCGCCTATGACGTGGTGCTGCTCGACATCATGGTGCCGGGGATGGACGGGCTGGCGGTGCTCAAGGCGCTACGGGGGGCAGGGCATACGGTGCCAGTGATTTTAATTACCGCCCGCAACGAGCTAGACGATCGCCTGGCCGGGCTCAATCTGGGGGCCGATGACTACATCGCCAAGCCGTTTTATGTAGAAGAACTGGTGGCCCGCATCCATGCGGTGGTGCGGCGCACCAGCGGCGATCGCCAAAACATTCTCACCGCTGGCCCTTTGCGCCTCGATCGCATTACCCGCGAGGTCACCTGCGGCGATCGACAGGTGGAGCTGACAGCGCGCGAATTTAACCTGCTGGAGTATTTGATGCGATCGCCCGGTCGGGTCTTCACCCGCACCCAAATTTTGGAGCACGTCTGGGGCTATGACTTCAACCCCAGCACCAATGTGGTTGATGTGGCTATTCAGCGGCTGCGCAAGAAGCTCGACCCCCTGGCCGCCGCCCACTGGATCGAGAGCGTGCGGGGGGTGGGCTACCGCTTTCGCGCGGCGGAGGCTAGCGGATGAGCCCGTCGCCAAACGCTTCGCCTGCGAGGCGGCGGCTCTCGCTGCGGCTGCGGCTGGCGCTGTGGTCGGCGGCCCTGGCCGGGGGGGCGCTGCTGGGCTTTGCCCTGCTCTCTAGCTGGCTAATCTACCAGGCTAAGCTAGACAGTCTCGATGCTCGCCTGGAAAGCGCTGGGCCGCTAGGTCGCCCCGATGGCCCCGGCGATCGCCGCGACATTCTCTCTAGCCGCGATCGCCCTGGGTTGTCCCCAGAGCCCGAGGCTGCCCTGGCCCGAGAGCTGGGCCTGCCCGCCGATGCCGAAGTTGGCCTGTTGCTGGTCAATCGCGCCGGGGAGGTGGTTTACCAATCGCCCGAGTGGCCCGCTACTCTGACCCAGACATCCCTTCGGTCGAGCCGATTCGACGGCGGCTCGCGTCGCCGCCCGCGCCATCTGGTCACTGTACGGTCGGCCAATGGCCCCTGGCGAGTAGCGATACGAACAACGCCCCTGGGACAACTGGCGATCGCGGCCAACCTCAAGGTACTGCGGCAGGAGATGGCGGCCCTCAGGCGCATCTATCTGCTGACTATTCCGGGGCTGCTGCTGGCAATTGGGGGCGGCAGCTGGGTGCTGGCGGGCCAGGCGCTGCGCCCGGTGCGTCAGCTCAACCAAAGCATTGACCGGGTAACGGCCCAGGGGCTGCACCAGCGACTACCTGCCGATCCTGACCCAGAATTTGCGCCGCTGATCACCGCTTTTAACGCCATGCTGGAGCGGCTAGAGCGCAGCTTTCACCAGGCCTCGCGCTTTAGCGGTGACGCCGCCCACGAGCTAAAAACCCCCCTCACCATTCTCCAGGGTGAGCTAGAGCGAGCCATGCAGCAGGCCGAAACCGGGTCTGCCATTCAGCAAACCCTGGGTCAGCTGCTGGATCAGGTGCATCAGCTCAGCAGTATTGTGCGCAAGCTGCTGTTGCTGTCGCTGGCCGATGCCGGGCAAATGAGTGTTCAGCGCCAGCCCGTCGATGTCAGCGCCCTGGTGTGCGATCAGCTCGAGGACCTAGGGCTGCTGGCCCCCGATTTGGCGGTAAGTACCGAGATCGAGCCGGGGGTGACGGTGGCGGGCGATCGCGATTTGCTGGGGCAGCTAGTCCAAAATCTGATTACCAACGCCGCCAAATACAACCTGCCCCAGGGCTGGGTGCAGGTGCATCTCTATCGCCGCGCCGCTCAGATCTGCCTGACTGTGGTCAATGCTGCGCCTCCGCTTAGCGCCGCTGACACCGAGCGGGTGTTTGATCGGTTTTATCGCGGTACTCAGGCCCGCGATCGCCCCACAGAGGGCCTGGGTCTGGGCCTCAGCCTGGCCCGTGAAATTGCCCGCGCCCACGGCGGCGACTTGGTGTTAGATTCCAGCCGTCCTGGCCAGGCTAGCTTTAGCCTACAGCTGCCAAGTGACTAGTACTGCATAGCATAAGTTTAGGGACTAGTCCTGAACACTAGGGAGCAGGGGAGCCAGGGAGCCAAGCGAGCTAGAACGGTAGGCATATTTAGCCGTCGAGTATGAGCTATCTGTTAGCCAAATATTGGTAAGCCTTGCCCTCCAGGCAGAGAAACATTAGAGTTATGTAAACAACTGTTAACAAAGGTATAGACTAAATCAAGGAATACGCTCCACTATTAGCTTGATACTAAGTCCAGCTCGGAATTTGAAGTTTCCCACAGGTAAAACTCCACTTCTGGCCGGATTTAATCTTTACCGGGCTGTCGGTGGGTGCCTTCGTCGTTGTGGTCAATGTCATGTTTTTACGACAAGTCAGTATGAGACACGCGCTAAACGTTTTAGTCATTTGTGTCGTGAGCCTCTGTGCATGGCTGCCCATGGCACCGGCCCTGGCCTACGACAACCCCGAACTGCTGCCCGACAGCCAGACTGCTATCATCGATCTCGCCCGATCGCTCTCCTCGCGTCAGGAGGAAGACCTAGACTCCCAGCTCAACAACTTCGAAACCGAAACCGGCTGGAAGCTGCGGGTACTGACCCAGTACGATCAAACCCCAGGTCGCGCTGTTAAAGACTTTTGGGGCCTTGACGATCGCAGCATTATGCTGGTCGCCGATCCCCGAGGCGGCAACTTGCTCAACTTCAGCGTCGGCGATGCCGTCTACGACTTGCTGCCCCGCACCTTTTGGATTGAGCTGCAAACCCGCTACGGTAACCAGTTCTTTGTGCGCGAAAACGGCGAAGATAACTCTATTCTCAGCGCCCTAGAGTCGATTCAGGGCTGCCTGCGCCAGGGGGGCTTTAACGTTGTGCCCGGTTTGCCCCAGGAGCAGTGGGTGCTGACACTGATCACCTCTATTGTCGGCGGCGTAATCTGCGGATTTGCCGCCCACCCTCGCAAACCCGGCCAGATTTTGGCCTGGCAGTGGGTGCTGATTTTTTCGCCTCTGTGGGGAATTTTGTTCTTTGCCTTTGGCATTGGCCCTGTCGTGACCCGCACCAGTGAGTGGCTGCCTCTAATTCGCAACGTGGCTGGCTTCCTGATTGGGGCGCTAGTCGCCTATCTCACTCCGGCTTTCGGTGGCCCAGTCTCTAATTCAGAGACCTAACAGTCATCTGTTCTGCAAAGTTTGGTTGGGGCGCTGTTCGACTCGAACAGCGCCCTTTCTGTGGGAGGTGGCATGACTATCAGATCCTTCGCATTACTCCAGCCATAGCTGAAAGCTTGGCTGGTGGTGTAGCGGAGCGCGACCAAAGGAAGCAGTCTACAAGATACATGGTAAAATGTAGACATGCTAGACATGACGTGGGAATTTAAGCTGGAGCCGACCGCCGAGCAAGTCTCAGAGATTGAGGGCATCTTAGAGGTGTGCCGCAATGTCTGGAATTTCGCGCTGCGGGAACGCAAAGACTGGCTCGATTCTCGGAAGTCTCCGGTGAATGCGTGTTCAATCACGCAAGAGTTCATCTTGCCTGCTGATGCACCGTTCCCGAATTACCACGTTCAAGCAAAGCGGCTGACCGCTGCCAAGGCTGCGTTCCCTAGGCTAAAGACCGTCAATGCCCAGGTTCTCCAGCAGGTTCTTAGAAAGCTAGAGATCTCTTGGGAGTCGTGGCGGTTAAAGCGTTCAGGATTTCCCCGGTTCAAAAAGCCTAGGCGAATGCGGTCTTTCGTATTCCCTCAGATGCTCAAGAACTGCGTTACCCCTGAGGGGATTAAGCTGCCTCAACTGGGCTTCGTCAGGGTGCGCTGGTCTAGGAATATCCCTGACCTCTTTGAGGTGAAACAGGCCCGCATCGTTCGCAAGGCGTCGGGCTATTTCGTCATGCTGAGCCTTCAGGCTGACGTTGATGTGCCCGCCGCAGTGCCTCATGGGCACCCGGTAGGAATTGACGTTGGGCTGGAATCCTTTCTCTCAACTTCTGATGGAGAACAGGTCAAGCGGCCTCGCTTTTTTGACGCCTTACACCGCAAGCTGAAATTGCTGCAACGCAGGCTCAAGACTAAGCAGAAGGGGTCGGCTAACTGGCTAAAGCTTCAGCAGAAAATTGGGAGAGTTCATCAGCGCATTGCCGACCATCGTAAAGACTGGCACTTCAAACTGGCTCATCATCTCTGCGATAGCGCGGGAATGATTTTTGTGGAAGACCTAGACTTCCGCATCATGGCTAAGGGGATGCTGGGCAAGCACACCCTAGACGCTGGGCTGGGTCAATTCAACAACCAGATTCTCCCCTGGGTGTGCTTCAAGCGTGATGTGTATTACGGCAAGGTTGATGCACGGGGCACCTCTCAGGAGTGCCCTGACTGCGGGGCAGAGGTACGCAAAGACCTCTCAACTAGAATCCATTACTGCCACAACTGCGGGTCAATCAAGCCCCGTGATGTGGCTGCCGGTCAAGTCATATCTACCCGTGGGCAACGGGGAATAGAAAATGCCTGTGGAGTCGAGGTGGCGGGGGTTGGGGTAACTCAGCCTAGCCAACTGGCTTTGAAGCAGGAAATCTTTGGGGCGACCCAGGGAATCACCACCCATATCGCCTAGCGATTGGATGGTGAGGATGTCAA
>JBARVK010000008.1:0-7421 GCA_049646225.1 Nodosilinea sp. | reverse complement strand
GACCTATTTCCCTGGAGACTACCATGGCCGTGCCCGTCAGCCTTGTTCGCGCCCAGTCCTACGATCGCAGCGACCTGGCGCGATCGCTCACCCAGGTTCTAGAGCCGCTGGGGGGCATGGCGGCCTTTGTCAAACCGGGCGATCGCGTGCTGCTCAAGCCCAACCTGCTGACCGGCTCCCGCCCTACCAAGGAATGCACCACTCGGCCCGAGCTGATCTATGCCGTGGCCCAGCAGGTGCGGGCAGCGGGCGGCCAGCCCTTTTTGGGTGATAGCCCCGCCTTTGGCAGCGCCTACGGAGTGGCCAAGGCCAACGGGCTGCTGCCCCTGGCTCAGGAACTCGACCTGCCCATCGTGGAGCTGCACGGCCACCGCTACCCCACCGCCAGCCCCGAGTTTGACCACCTGCGCCTCTCGCGAGAAGCGATGGAGGCCGATGTGGTAATCAACCTGCCCAAGGTCAAGTCCCACGTGCAGCTCACCCTGACCCTGGGGGTGAAGAACCTGTTTGGCTGCGTGCCCGGCAAAATGAAGGCCTGGTGGCACATGGAAGCCGGTAAAGACGTACAGCGCTTTGGCACCATGCTGGTCGAAACCGCCCGCCTGATCGATCCAGCCTTGACCATTGTCGATGGCATTGTTGGCCATGAGGGCAACGGCCCCAGCGGCGGCGAACCTAAGGAATTGGGGGTGCTCGGCGCAGCAGGCAACGTGTTCGCCCTAGACCGAGCCATGGTAGCAGTGCTGGGGGTCGATCCGCTGACGGTGCCCACCGTAGCTCAATCTATTCGGCTGGGCGTCTGCCCGGACTGGGAAGCCATTACGTTTCCCCTACTGAACCCTGACAATTTGCGAATAACCGACTGGCAGCTGCCCACCGAACTGGTGCCGATCGACTTTGGGCTGCCTCGGGTGGTGCAATCGACCTTCAAGCACCTCTACATCCGCTTTATCAAAGAGCCCATGGCCGCCTACGCCGGACGGATGTAGGGGCATGGCGTGCCGTGTCCCTACGTCACCTGATTCTCTGTCTCACCTATTCTGCCGGATCAATGCGACCCAGACGGCTAGCCCCGGTCGTGGCCGGTGGCCCTTGGCTGGCCAGAATGGTTTGCTCTAGCACCTCAGCCGCGCGAAGGTACTGGGCATCGGCCTGGGTACCCAGTAGGGTGGGGTTGCTAAACAGCTCTTGGCGCTGGCGATCGCTCAGGCCCACTTCGACATCGGGGGTAATGCCCCGGCGGCTGATATCGGTGCCATTGGGGGTGTAGTAGTGGGCCACAGTAACGGTGAGGCCAGAGCCATCGGTCAGGCCGTGGAGCGACTGCACCAGGGCTTTGCCGTAGGTCGCGTCGCCCACCACGGTGGCCCGGTTATTGTCCCGCAGAGCACCGGTCAAAATCTCGCTGGAGCTAGCCGATCGCCCGTCGACTAGCACCGTAAGCGGCAGATCGGTTAGCGCCGTGCGGTTGGCCGAGATTGCTTCGTCGTTGCCGCCGCGATCGGAGGTGCGCACGATCGGGCCGTGCTGTAGCCACATGCGGCCAATATCGATGCTGGCCAGCAGTAGCCCACCGGGGTTGCCGCGCAGATCAAGCACAAACCCCTCCACCCCGGCCTCGGTCAATTTTTGAATGGCATCGGCCATTTGGGGGGCGGCGTGGGCGTTGAACTCAATCAGGCGAATATAGCCAATGGGGCGACCCCCCACCGTTTTTTGAGCATACTCAACGGTGGGTAAATCCATCCGGGCGCGCGTCATGATCACCGTGCGAGGAGCGCCGCCGTTGCGGGAAATGGTCAGCGTCACCTGGGACCCCTCGTTGCCCCGCAGCTGCTGCTGCACGCCCTCAGCAGTGAGGCGCTCTGTACTTTGGCCGTCTACGAGCAAAATGCGATCGCCCGTTACAATCCCAGACCGCTCAGCTGGAGAGGCAGGAGCCACGCCAGTCACCAATACGGCCCCAGTTTGGTTGTTGCGCTCTAGCCGCACCCCAATACCCGAAACCTCCCCCGAGGTTTGATCGGTGAGGTCGGCGTACTCGGCTGGCGCTAGAAACCGGGTGTAGGGATCGTTGAGCTGCCGCAGCGCCGATCGCAGCGCCCCATAGGCCGCCTCTTGGGACGCGTACTCGCGCCCTAGCAGCTCTTGACGCACAGCTTGCCAGTCAACCTGGTTAAAGCTGTCGTCGACATACTCCCGATTGATAATTTGCCAAGCTTCGTCAATAACAACTTTAGGACTGTCTTCGTACTCTGTCAGCTCAGTAGCAGCCAGAGTAGCCTCAGCCACTACCGCAGTTAATGCCAGGGGTGCCAGGGCCAGAGCAGAGGAACGCACCAACAATAAAAGTCGGGAAAAAGGAGAAGTTGACATCGTAGTAATACCAGCCTGGGCAAGGGAGGAAAACGAGCCACGGGCCACAGGTATTGGACCCATCATTGACCCTATTGTGACCGATGGTCTATGGCTTTGGACAGACACACAGACTATTTTTGGCGATTTTAGACTTTTCTTTAGTTCGGCTGGGTAAAAGGAGCCAATTTACAAACTGGCCCCTTCAGTCTCTAGTCCGGTATCGCCCTATCGAATCCACCATTGCTACCAATCAACCCTGCGTCCAATCATTCACCTGCCCACACTGCCCCAGGCCGCATGGGTTAGATGAGGCCGCCCAAGACCTTGGCCCTAGGCCCGGTTAGTGGCGTTAATTTCGTCCAGAATAGTCTGTGCCCCTTCGGCCCGCAGGTGCTGGGCCAGCTCGGTTCCGAGCGCTTCTGCTGAGGTCATTGGCCCCTGCACCGTGTTTTTAATCACCCGCTGACCGTCGAGACTGGCCACTAGCCCGGTGAGGGTCAGGGTGTCGCCCTCTAGGGTTGTGTTGACGCCGATGGGCACCTGACAGCCCCCCTCTAGCTCCCGCAAAAAGGCGCGTTCAGCCAGGCAGCGAGCGGTAGTAGGGGCATCAGATAGAACGCTCAGCAGCTTGAGAATTTCGGCATCGCCCGTGCGGCACTCAATGCCCAGCGCCCCCTGCCCGACGGCGTGGAGCGAGATATCAGAAGACAAAATTTCGTGGATGCGATCGCCCATATCCATGCGCTGTAGGCCCGCCACCGCCAGAATGATGCCGTCGTAGCCACCTTCGTCGAGCTTGCGCAGACGAGTGTTAAGGTTGCCGCGAATGTCTTTGAAGGTGAGGTGCGGGTAGTGGTGGCGCAGCTGGGCTAGCCGCCGCAGTGACGAGGTGCCAATCACCGCACCTTCAGGCAGGGTGGCCAGGGTTTTGTCTTTGTTTTTTTCGTGTACGACCAGGGCGTCGGCGGGGTCTTCGCGCTCGGTGATGCAGCCCAGCATCAGCCCCTCGGGCAGTCGGGTGGGCAAATCTTTGAGCGAGTGCACGGCAAAGTCACTGTCGCCGCGCAGCATGGTGTCTTCGAGTTCTTGGGTAAACAGGCCCTTGTCGCCAATTTTGGAGAGCGACACGTCAAGCACCTTGTCGCCCTGGGTTTCCATGGTGACAATTTCAAACGCCAGGTCGGGGAAATGTCGCTGGAGCTCATCCCGCACCCAGTGGGTTTGAATCAGCGCCAGCTGGCTCTTGCGAGACACGATGCGAATGGTGCGCTGAGAGGTCAAAACAGTCGGGGATGCGGTGGAGTGCATAGTCTGAAACGAAGCTTTCAATGGGGTTGGCAATGGCGCTGAGATAATGGCCGACCAGTTAAGACGTTCCGGTGGCATTGGCCTAGAGCGGTTGGGGGTCAAACAGCGGTTCCAGAGGCAGCGGCAGTTTGAGAAACCCATCTAGACGGTTTGACCAGCGCCTTAGTTAAGGCAGGTTAACCGCCACCGAATCTTCAGATTACAGGATGTCGGTGCTCTCTATGGTAAGCCTCCCGGAGATATTAAGGGGTTGTCACATTAGAGCCCAGGCGACGTCTATGATAGGTAGGCAGCTTTGGGAAAACCGTTGCTCTGTCGGCGCTTTAAACACAGATTTTTGGTCAACGGGGGAAGGCTAAGGCGATCCATTGGCACCCTTTCGTTGGCGATCGCACTTACCCTCGGCACCGCGCCCCAGGTTTGGGGCCAGGCCCTGCCGCCTGGGGTGCGCTTTCCCTTTTTGGCTAACCCGCTGCAAGACGACCCCCTCGACCCGCTGCTGCCCCGCCCTACTGTGTCACGCCCGCTCAGCCCGCTGGAGCTGTATGCCCTAGAGCAAGATTTAGATCGGCTGGCACTAGAGGCCGAGACTTTGGCCGAGGCGGGGGAACTGGCGCCAGCCCGCGAGATCTGGCGGCGCGAGATTCGCCTGCGTCGGTTGCTGGGGGTCGAGCGTGAGCTGGCCGCCATTGACCGGGTGGGGCAGTGGCTGCGCGATAGTACCGCCACCCAAGACCTACAGCTCTACGCCGTGCGGCTCGACGAAATTCGCGCCGATCTAACGCTGCCAGAAGACCAAGATCTGCTGGAATCGATGGCCAATACCTACGTGGTGCTGGGCGCGATCGATGGGGCTGCGGCCCTGCGCCGCGACTTGGCTGAGGCCGCCCGCCTGGCCGACAACGATGCTGAGTACCGCCGCCAGCTCGAAATTTTGGCGGCCCTGAGGGCGGCATGGTTCTACTTTCCCGCCGCCGCCGAGGCCTATGGTGAGCTGGTTGAGCTCAACCAGGTTGAACTCAACCCCGACGACGAACGGCGCTACCTCACCCTACAGGCCGAAAACCTGGAGCAGGCTGAAGATTTTGCGGGCGCGATCGCCCTGCAGCAGCGACTGCTAACCCTCTACCATAGTGACGAAAGCCTGTGGCCGCAGATTGCTCCTTTGCAGCACCAGGTTGCTCGTAACTACTATGCCCTGGGCGATCTCGATACTGCCTCACGTCAGTTCCAGGTGGCTTACACCAACGCCATCGACCAGGGGCAGCTTGAGGTCGCGGCCAATGCCATTGACGACCTAGCCGATATCTACAAGAGTTTGGGCCGTTGGGCCGATGTGGGCTACCTCTACGAGCAGTTGCTGGTAGTCGCACAGCAATCCCACAGCGCGTTTACCATGATGGCGGCCTACGGCGAGCTGGGCCAGGTACATGAGCAGTTGGGGGCCACCCCATCGGCCCTGGCGGCCTATCGCGAGGGGCTGGTGCTGGCGCGGGTGCTGGGCACTCGCCAGGCCTATTTTGAAGCCCAAATTGCCCGTTTAACCGAGGAGGCTACCTGATGGTGATTGAATGGCTAACCTTTGCGGTGGAGCCTGAACATCGCGAAACCTTTATTCGCCTGGATAACGACATCTGGACGGCGGCCCTGAGCCAGTATCCCGGTTTTATTTCTAAGGAGGTGTGGATTTCGCCCGATCTGCATGATCAGGTGGTGTTTATGGTGCGCTGGCAAACCCGCGAGCAGTGGAAGTCAATTCCTCAGGAGGAGCTAGACGCCGTTGAGCGCGAGTTTGATGGGGCGGTTGAGTTTAATTACCGCATGATCGACGCCCGCGAGTACCAGGTACGGCGCTATCCTACGCCCTAGGGCGTGGCATCAACTCCGGCTAAAATCCAGATCTATTGCAGTGGCCACCCCCGATCCAAACATCCAGGCCAGAGGCTGTAACCGTCGATTTTCGGACCATCAATAGTCAATGGATGACAGCCCCTAGCGGTTTGTAGTAAATGTTTTGGCGGTTCACAACCCGTTTAGCCTATGCTTGACCCGATTCAGGCGCTTGCCCAATGCGTTCGTCAAGAGCTGCTGCCTGAGCTGCACCTCGAAAGTATCGATTCTCACAATCCTGTAGTGGTTCATCGGGTGCCGGTGCCCTGGTGCTGCCTGGGGACGGGCAACTACGCCGCTGTGTTTTTACACCCCGACTATCCTGAGCAGGTGGTGAAGGTCTATGCCCCAGGTCGGCCCGGTATCGAAGCCGAGGTTGAGGTCTACCGACGGCTGGCCGACCATCCGGCGTTTTCGCGGTGCTACGTCAGTGAAGCGCCGTTTTTAGTGCTCAAGCGCCTGCATGGAATAACGCTGTACGACTGTCTCCACCGGGGCATTGCCATTCCACCCCAGGTGATTCGCGATATTGATGCGGCCCTCGACGATGTGCGCAGTCGGGGTATGTTTCCCCACGATGTCCACGGTCGCAACGTAATGCAGTACGAAGGGCGTGGCCTGGTGGTGGATGTCTCTGATTTCCTAAATTCTCAGCCCTGCCGGGCCTGGCAGGATGTCAAGCGCGCCTACTGGTGGATCTATCGCCCCTTGGTTCTGCCCCTGGGTCTGCCGATACCCTATGCGCTGCTGGACTGGGTGCGGGCCGGGTATCGCTTGTTTCGCCGTCTGATGGGGGTTGGGCTGCGCTAGCATACGGCCATAGTGATTGAATGTATGGCCCCGCCGCTATGCTGTCGTGCCCCCGCTGTCAGGCCACCCTCGACCCCACCGCAATCCAATGTCCCCGCTGTAGCCTGCCGCTCAAGGCCCACGGGCATCCGGGTATACCGCTGCACCGCACCGAGGGCACCGAGCCCCTGTGCGCCACCTGCCTCTACGACGCCGACGACACCTGCAACTTTCCTCAGCGCCCCCACGCCGAAACCTGCACCCTCTACCGCTCAGTGAACGTCGATAACGATTTAGCGTTGCCAGCTCCTTCGCCGGGGCAGCAGATTGGGTTTTGGCTGCGCAACCACCGGGGCCTGATGGCCTTGGGCGGCCTACTGCTGCTGAGTCTGCTGCTGGTGCTGGTGGGCTAGAGCTGCGCCATCGGTTCGAGGGCAAAAAAGTCCGAGAAGATTTTCTCGCTGACGGTGTTGAGACGGGTTTGCAGGTTGTCGAGAAACTCGTGCAGCCCCTGCTGGGTAATTTCGTCGATGGTGAGGTAGTCAAGCTCAGAGCGTAGGCGACCTAGGGCGCGATCGCTGCCCGTGCGCCAGGTGCCCGATAAAGTACCAGAAATGCAGTGCAGCGATCGCTCTGCCTCCAGCAAACAAAACTGAATCGATCGCGGAAACTCGCGGTTGAGAATCAAAAACTCGGTCACCCCCTGAGGAGTAATGCGGTACTGGCACTTGCGGTACATTTCGTAGGCACTGGCCGACTTCAGCAGGGCAATCCACTGCAGGTCGTCCAGGGGTGAGCCTACATCGGTGACCGAGGGCAGCAAAATGTAGTATTTGACGTCGAGAATGCGGGCGGTCTTGTCGGCCCGTTCCAGCAGCCGCCCCAGCTGGCCAAAGTGCCAGCCCTCGTTGTGGGACATGGTGGCATCCATCACCCCGGCAAACAGATGGCTGGCCATCTTGACCTCGGGGAAAAAATTGTGCAGCTCCGATAGCTGTCCCACATTCGCCGCCTCGTTCACCATCAGGTAAAACGAGTTCACCTGCTCCCACATTTCTGAAGAGATGATTTCCCGC
>JBARVK010000007.1:0-2455 GCA_049646225.1 Nodosilinea sp. | reverse complement strand
AGCTCGGGCTGGCCCCAGTTTTGGTAGAGCGAGGCAGCGATCGCGCAGCCCCCCGCCCCCACGCCCTCTTTGACGAAGCCGTGCTCATAGGCCCGCAGCGCCTCAAACCGAGATTTTGCAAACGAGAGCTGGGTTGCAATTAAGCAGGCATCCGTCAGTTCTGCCAGCCCCGCCGTATCGCCAGTGGCATCTTCTGCCACCCAGCGCGTCGTACCAACTACCACGTTGTCGGGGTTCCATTCACAGCCTTCTGCCGCCGCGATTGCCCCCATCAGCGCATAGACCGCCAGCATTTGCGTCCCCCCTGCCAGCAGCACGGGCCGGGTACGGCTGGCCGCGATCGCTAGCCCCGCCACCACTGGCTGCATCGGGTCGCCTACCGCCGCCACCACCGCCAGGGGATGAGGTTGCGCTGGTAAGCCCGCTAGCGATAATCCCCTAGCAACCAAAGCTTGCTTCTGATAGTGGTTGCAGGTGGGATGACTGCTGTTGACCCGCCCCGCCGCATCCAGCCCTAGCCCGGTCAAAAGCCCGAGGGCAGTCGTTGTGCCCCCCACCACGCACTCCGCCAGCAGCAGATAGTCGCTTTCAAGTCCCAGGGATGCTCCCAAGGCCAGCCCTCGCCGCCAGAGATGGTGCACGATATCCAGTGGTAAGGCCGCCCCGGTGCTCAAGCATTGAGCGGGCTTTCCCCCCAGATCCAAGGAAGGAACAGTGGGCGGCAGCGGCAGCCCCGCATTGAGAATGCTGAGGGGAATCGTCTGGTCGGCAACAACGGCTCTAGCAATCAACGCTGGAGAAGCCCCGGCCTGGAGCGGCGGCAGGGGATACGCTGGCGCAGGCGTAAGGCCGTTGACCATGAACTCGGCATCGGCCAGGGCGGTAAAGGCGCGATCGCGCGGTGTCGCCCCCGCCGCCGAAATTCCCTCTACCAGCCCCGTCTCAGTAAATCCCAGCGTCAACACCAGCCCTGGACGCAATCCCCGCACCCGCTCCAGCCACGCCACCCCTCGCTGAGGCTGGGTATAAACCTTAACTAGCGGATTGCCCAAACCCTCAGCCATCCTCTTACAGATTGTTCACTCCCCCACTCCCCATCTCCCCATCTCCCCATCCCCTCGCCTACTCCTTCAACAAATCCTGCACCCATCCCGGCGGCTCCGGAATCTTCGCCCCCAGCCGTCCCAGCAGCAGCCAGGCGGCCAAATGCACCGTTAGTAGGTACACCACATTACTGGCCAATACTGATATCAAAGCCAGCACCTGCACCGCCTCCACATTGGCCTGACCCAGCACGCTCACATCCAAAATGCCCAGGCCCACTAGGCGCTCTAGGCCCCAGTTCAGCATTTGGGTGACCTGGGTGGTCAGGTACACCCACAGGTCTTCGCCCACCAGCACCGACGATAGCCAGAGCCGAAAGAAGAAGCCAATGGTGCCCAGCAGAGCCCCAACTGCGATCGAAATGTACCAATTGGCCCGGCGCACCCAAAACAAGCCCAGCTGTACCCCCAGCAGCGCATAGGGAATCAGAAACAGCAGGCTGCGGGGTGGCCCCATCAACACCGAGAGCAGTAGTCCCGATACCAGTGCCGACATCCAGGCTGCCCGTGGACCCCAGCGCAGGTACACCAGCGCCATCGGCAGCGGAAACAGAATACGTAAAATCGGCCCTGGGGGAAAGTAGGTATTGACTAGCCAGATCAGCGCGGCGGTGCTAGCTAGAAAGGCTGTTTCGACCATTGCCAGAGGGCCAGCCTTGAGGCGGTGCGACAGATCTGGCCCATCGACTTCGGCCTCGGCAGCGCGGTACTCCAGGTAGGTTTCTAACCCATCGAAGTCGCTCGCGCTCACCTTAGCCGGGGGCACAGACTTAGCCCCAGGATCGGGGTTGGGGGGATGACTCATGAATGACTAAACCAGCAGGCGTTCTAGGGCATTGATGTCGGGGATACTCATCAGGTCTTTATCCCGCACGATTAGCCCTTTCTTTTCTAGCTTACTCAGTACGCGGGTGACTGTCTCCCGAGCTAGACCACTCAGGCTGCTCAGCTCACGGTGGGGCAGGTTGGGAATTTCGATGCCGTTGCCGCTGCGCTGCCCCTGCCCATCGGCCAAAAACAGAATGATATCGGCCACCCGTGAGGTGCTATCAGACTCGCGTAACCGCAGCCGTCGGTTAACCTGCCTGAGCCGCTTGGCCATCAGCTGCGACAGGCGAATACCGGCTAGCGGTTGAGTATTTAGAAGCTTGACAAAGTCGCTGGCGGGCATACTACCGATGACGGTGGGCACCAGGGTAATGACGTCGGTGGAGCGGGGTACTTCTTCTAATGGGGCCATTTCGCCAAACAGCTCGCCTTTGCCTAAAATATTAAGGGTGACCTCTTTGCCATCGAGGTTATAGGTGCGAATTTTTACCCAGCCGTCCAAAATAAAATAGACTGAGCTACCC
>JBARVK010000006.1:0-5393 GCA_049646225.1 Nodosilinea sp. | reverse complement strand
GGCCCGTGCGCACCAGGGTCATCCACAGCCCGTTGCGCACATCGCCCCAGGCTCCCTGCATTTCGCGACGCTGGAGCCAGACAAAAATGCTCAGCACAATTAAGGCCGCCATCACCGTTGCAATAGCGTTGATTAAAAACATCACCACCAGGCAGCCCACGGCCCCCAGCAGCGAGAAGATCCAGTGCACCTTGAAGGTAGGGCGAAAGGAGGGACTCTGCAAAAAGGTCTCCAGCCCCGCCGACACATTGAGCACCAGATAGGTGGTCAAGAAGAACATGGTGAGCACTGGGGCAATCAAATTCAGATCGCCAATGCTCACCGCCGCCAGGGCGATGCCTAGGGTAAACCACGTGCCCAGCCGGGGTTCATCCATCGGGCCATAGCCACGCCCCAACCACCGCAGCCGATCGGGCAAAATGCCGTCTCGAGCTAGGGCTTGCAGCACCCGAGGCGCTCCTAAGATGCTGCCAATCGCGCTGGACAAGGTGGCCCCCCAAACCCCGAGCACAATCGCATCGCCCCAAAGGGCCATTCGCCGCATGACCAGGGGTTCGCTCAGCAGCGTGGATGGATCGGCCCACTGGCTGAGAAAAATGGGAATCACCATATAGATGACGTAGCCGACACCGATCGCGGCCAGGGTACCGTAGGGAATGGATCGCTGCGGATCCTTTAAATCGCCTGACATATTTACCCCGGCCATGATCCCCGTCACCGCCGGGAAAAAGACCGCCAGCACCGCCCAAAACCCCACTGAACCCGGCACCTCTGTCACGGGTAGCGCCGTTGGTTCAACGCTGTGGCCCAGCAGCAACGACCCCAGGGACAGCGCGATCGCCGCCATGATGAAGTATTGGGCCTTGATGGCAATATCCGCCGATTTCAGGGCCAGCAGCGCCACCAGAATGGTGGTAATCAGCGCCACTAGGGTCTGGGACAGGACTGGAAACACCTGCACCAGGCTTTCGGCAAAGCCAATGGTGTACAGCGCCACCGAAAACGCCTGGGCCAGGTATAGCGGAATCCCCACTGCGCCACCGGTCTCAATGCCCAAAGAGCGACTGATCATGTAGTAGGCTCCGCCCGCCCGCACCACCTGGTCCGTGGCGATCGCCGAAATAGACAGCCCAGTCAGCAGCGTAATCGAGGTGGAAATCGTGACGATCAGCAGGGTTTGCCACAGTCCCACGTGACCAACCACCCACCCAAACCGCAGGTACATGATTACCCCCAGAATGGTCAGGATTGAGGGGGTAAACACACCGCCAAAGGTGCCTAGACCCTGGGATTTATTGCTAGCAGGCAAAATAACGCTGCTGTCTGGTGATTTGGCCATGGAGCTGTTCCTAAGCGGTTTTGCCTTCTAACTCATACCAGCAGCTCAGAGGGTTGGGGAAAATGCAATCTCGGCCATTTCCTTGGCCTAACATTTAAACCCCGTTCCCGACCGAGGGCCACTGTATACAGGCCATATCCTAGCTTTATTGCCTGGTTTAGGCGTTTAGCAACGGCTTGTAATGCTGGATATGGAGCCCAGCCGACTGCGCCCAGGTGTACTGAGCTAAGACTGAGTGACTTCGTTGTACCAACCTTTGGGCGATCGCGGGGTCGAGGCTGGCGAGCATCGCCTGGGCGATCGCCTCTACTGAATTGGGGTCGACTAGCAGCGCCTGGTCAGGGCTGAGAAACTCGGTAAAGGGCGGCTGATGGGCGGTAATGACGGGCAGCCCCGATGCGATCGCCTCCAGCACCACCAGCCCCCAGCCCTCTTTGGTGGAGGGGAAGCAAAACACGTCGGCGGTGCGGTAGAGCGCGGGCAAATCCCCATCGGGAATCACCCCTGGCAAAATCACCGAGGTGCCAATCATCGGGCCGTGCTGCTGTTCTAGGCTATTGACCAGCGCAAAGAATTCCTGGCGGTAGGGCTCGTAATCAAATAGGGTGGCCCCCCCGGCAATCACCAGCTGCGCCTGGGGATAGGCGGGTAGGATCTGGGCAAAGGCCGCCAGCAGCCGTAGGGAGTTTTTGCGTGGCTCGATGCCTCCCACCGTGAGAAAGATAGGAGCACCCGTCAGGCCGTAGCGCTCTTTGAGGGCATTTTCGTGACCAGAGGGGATAGCCGAAAAGCGCTGGAGGTCGACGCCATTGAGCACTCGTGGGGCATCAATGCCGTAGTCGGCGCGGAGGGCCTGGTGCCAGCGATCGCTGACGCACAGGCACAGGTCAGGCTCGCGAATCGACTTATCCTGACACCGCTGGAGGTAGATACTGGCATAGTCTTCAATATGGTGAACGGTACGCACCACGTTAGGAACCCGCCCCAGCTGCCGCAGCTGCACCAGCGCGTTAGCCCCGATGCAGTCCTGGGCGTGGTAGACATCGTAGGTTTCAGGATGGGCCAGAAAGTAATCCACAAACTCCTGAATGCGCTGGCGAATTAGGGCGTCGATCGCCTGGTCGGGGGTCAGATGGGTCGGAGGGGGCTGAGCGGGCACTAGCTTCACCCCCGCTGGAGTCGCTCGCTCAAAGCCTTGCCCGTCTTTATCGAGGGCGTAGACGCAGACGCTGTGACCCAGCTCAGTCAGCGCAGTGGCCAGCTCTAGGGTGTGGACCACACTGCCCCGTAGTTTTGTGGAGTAGGTGAGCAGCGCAATCCTGAGGGGAGAGACCATCAGAGGATTAACCAGTCAAAGAGTTGAGCTACCGTGAGCGATAGCTCAATACCCTCAATTACAGGCAATGTCGCATCGCCTTCGAGAAATTGCACCCGTTGATCGGGCCAGATAATCAGCACTGTTGCTTCATCTGGATCGACCAGCCAGCCTAGCTCAGTACCGTGCTGAGCACAGTGAAGCAGATTGCTGAGTACTCGAGATTGGCTTTGCTCGGGCGAGAGGATCTCAATCGACCAATCGGGGTAGATGGGGAAGCGATTTAAGATGCGCCCAGATGGCTGACGAGGAATCCTCTGCCAGCGGACAACGGCAATGTCTGGAATGATTGAGGCTCCTCCAAAGGAGCAGCGTAACTCTGGAAACGCATAGGCGATTTGGGATGGCTCAGATACCGCATTAATGGCGGTGCTAAGTTTACTTTGCAATCGGCTGTGCTCGCCTTGGGGCATGGGCTTTTGAATGATTTTGCCGTTGATAAATTCTGAGCCGGGTTTGGTCTCAGGGAGTTCTAAAAACTCATTGAGGGTTAGACGTGGGGCGGCAATGGTCATGGGCAACGCCTCGCAGTAGACGAAATCAGCGGTACTCTATTTTTAGCTTATGCAGATTGCGTGTCATTGGTTTGCCTTGACTGGTCACCGCCCCCAAAGCCGGTGAGGGTTTCAGTGGCGAAGTCCCAGAAGCAGTGGGAGGCATGGCCCAGCTTAAGGGTGAGAGTGTGCCCATGGGTTACAGTGCCGACGGGTTCGCACACCAGTCCTCGACTGTAGAACTGAGGTTGAATCTGAGCCACAGCCTCAGGCCGTACGCTGAGCAAAAAGCCATAGCTGGGGAAGCTGAGCAGCCAGGGCAGTCGGTCGATGCCTGAAGGAGGCGCGATCGCACCCAAGTCCAGCACGGCCCCACAGCCTGAGGTCTCCAGCAGCATTAGCGTGGTGCCGACAATGCCGCCCATGCTGATGTCTTTGCCGGTGTCGCAGAGGCCAGATTCGGCCAGGGTGGGCAGCAGGTTGAGGTTTTGGCGCAGGCGATCGCAATTTGCTTCCGTCGCCGCATTCCAGAACGGGTACTGGGGGTGCATTTTGCCCTGCCTATCGGTGACGTGCAGCAATACATCGCCAGGTTGAGCGCTAAAGCTGGTGATCAGGCGGTTGGCTCGGCCCAAAATAGCGACCGACAGCGCCGCGTAGGGGCTGTGGCAGCTGGTGTGTCCCCCCACAATGGGTACGTTGAAAGCGTGGGAAGCCGCAACCATGCCTTGCCACAGGGGAGCTACCTGCTGGGGAGATTGACTCCACACGGTATCTACCACCGCGATCGGGCGGCCTCCCATGGCGTAGATGTCGCTGACGTTGACCATGACGGCGCACCACCCAGCAAACCAGGGGTCGGTGTCGACCAGGGTGGGCCACATGCCTTCGGCGGCCAGCAGTAGATAGCTATCGCCGTCGGGGATAGCGGCGCAGTCGTCGCCCAGGAGGATGGGGGTTTGGTCAGTGGCGGGAACGCAGTGGCCGAGCCGGTCTGCAGCGGTTTGAATGTCTTTTTTATGCAGAATTCCTAGCGATCGCCGCAGTTCAGCCGCCAGTTCCTTCAGCGTTAGCTCGTCTGACATGAGTGCTCAATACCAGATTCCGAATGAACATCCCGATTTGTAGGGGCGCAGCATGCTGCGCCCCTACGGGGTGCCTGATTATGAATCGAAGTTTCCCAAAACGGATCTTATGTAGGAAAGGTTTGGCACATATAGGAAAGGTTTGGAACGGAGGCTACCGGGTGGAGCATAGGCCTTATTGCGGGCGGAGGTTGGTGGAGAAAAGCCAAATCTGCTGCTGGGGCCATTTCGCTAGCCCCAGACCCCCTTCGACCAGGACGTTCCGCCGCCCTGGACCCAACGGAAAGGATTGGCTGATCATCGGTTTAAACCTACATCCTGCAAACTAGCAGGTGGGTGGCTTTCAACCCCAAAGCCCCAACTGTTCTTTCTCATCCACCTACCTACCCGCTACCCGCCTACCCATCCACTCATCCACCCCTCCACCCATCACGACACCTGCTGCACCTCCCAGGGCAAGACAGGCCGCGCTTCGCTACCGGGGGGATAGTGGGCGAGGTCGGCTTCCATCAGGTGGTGGAGGCGATCGCACAGCAGCATTTCCTCCAGCGAATCCCAGTGCAGGCGCTGGAAGAAGCGCACGTTTTGCTCTTGCACGGTGGCGAGGAAGCGATCGCAGCCCCAGGTGTTGGCCGTGGTCACCGCCTTTTGGATTAGTCCTTTGCCGATGCGCCCCACCCGGCGATAGTTGGGATGCACGCCCAGGCGACCGCCGTACCAGAGCCGGGGTGATTTTTCGTAGATACGCACCACGCCAACGACGCGATCATCGGGGCAGGCCTCGTTGTCGATCGCCACGATGGGATAGGCGACGCCGTCGAGGGTGTCGGCGTCGTCTTGGTCAAACAGCCCCTGTTCTTCGCAGAAAATGGCCTGACGCAGGGCAAAGTAGCCCTTCAGGTCTGCGGGGGATTGAGCGAGTTCGAAGCTATAGCGGTGGAGTGCCATGGTCGTTTTGTCGAATGAATGCTGGTCAGCGAAATCCCCTCCTGGGAGGGGTAGGGGTGGGTTAGTCCAACCCCTGGAGACCCACCCCGCCCTTCGGGCACCCCTCCCAGGAGGGGACGATTCCGGCAATCCTCTCTTGGGGGGGGCAGGGG
>JBARVK010000005.1:0-3054 GCA_049646225.1 Nodosilinea sp. | reverse complement strand
GAGCCGATTACCTTTGGCTTTAAGCTAGCGGGCTGGCTGGCCGAAATGCTGCGCCACCGGGAGCGCTTGACCCACCTGCAGGATGCGATCGCGGTCGGCAAAATCTCGGGGGCCGTGGGCACCTACGCCAACATTGACCCGCAGATTGAGGCGCTGGCCTGCCAGAACCTGGGATTGCGCCCCGACACCGCTTCCACCCAGGTCATCTCCCGCGATATTCACGCCGAGTTTATGAATGCCCTGGCGCTGCTGGGGGCCAGCATCGAGCGGTTCGCGGTCGAAATTCGCAACCTGCAGCGCACCGATGTGCTCGAAGTTGAAGAATTTTTCTCGAAAAAACAAAAAGGCTCCTCGGCCATGCCCCACAAGCGCAACCCGATTCGCTCCGAGCGATTGACGGGGATGGCGCGCCTGCTGCGGGGCAATGCCATGGCGGCCCTAGAAAATGTCGCGCTGTGGCACGAGCGCGATATTTCCCACAGCTCGGTAGAGCGGGTGGCCTTTCCCGACAGCTGCATTCTCACCCACTTCATGCTGGTGGAAACTACCGGGCTGATCAAGAATCTGCTGGTCTACCCCGACAATATGGCCCGCAATATGAATGTCTACGGCGGCGTGGTATTTAGTCAGGGGGTACTGCTGGCCCTGGTCGACAAGGGGCTGGCGCGAGAAGAGGCCTATGCGATCGTGCAGGGGTGTGCCCACCAGGCCTGGAATACCGATGACGGCAACTTCAGAAAGTTAATTGAGGCGGATGAGCGGGTGACCGCCCACCTATCGCCAGAGGAAATTGCCCACTGCTTCAGCCCCGAGCGCCATCTGCGCCATCTTGACCAGGTTTATCAACGCCTGGCTATTTGAGCCTGAACGCTTCATCAAGCCCTGTCTAGTGGGCGGTTGATGACCCAGGGCCAGACGTTTTTTGCGATAGTTAATGCGGCCCCATCTTGCTGACATCGGTGAGGCTAGCCTGTTTTAGCGCCCCGTCTTACCTTAGGAGCAATCTATGGCTGCCTTAACCACCGCAGAGAGTACTGCAAACGGGCTATTGAGCTTCTTACCCAGTAGCCCAATTACAGCCTTTACGGTCCTGCTGCTGGTTACGCTGATTATTCCGCCCATCTTCGAGCGGCTGCGGCTGCCGGGGCTGGTGGGGCTGCTGGCGGCGGGGGTCATTTTGGGGCCTAGCGTTCTGGGGCTGCTCGATCCGGCGGGGGAGGTAGAAACCCTGCTGTCTGACGTCGGTAAAATCTACCTGATGTTTGTCGCGGGGCTGGAGATTGACCTCAAAGACTTTAAGCGCACCCGCAATCGATCGCTGGGGTTTGGCTTTACAACCTTTGCGGTGCCGCTCACCGCGGGCCTGTTGCTGAGCCGGGCCTTTGGCTTCGACTGGATCGCGGCGGTGCTAATTGGGTCGCTGCTGGCCTCCCATACCCTGCTGGCCTACCCGATTGTGATGCGCCTGGGCGTCACCAAAGAACCCTCGGTGACGGCGACCGTGGGGGCCACCATTTTTACCGATATTGGCGCGCTGCTGGTGCTGGCCATGTGTGTCGCCGCCCAGGCGGGAGAATTTTCGGCCCAGACGGTGGTGGCCCAGTTAATTATGCTGGGCGTGTTTGCCACGGCGGTACTGGTCGGCATCGACTGGGCCGGGAAACAGTACTTTCGGCGCAACGGCGATCGCGAGGGTAACCAGTTTTTATTTGTGCTGGCGGCGGTATTTGTGGCGGCGGTGGGGTCGCAGCTGATCAACGTCGACAAAATTGTGGGGGCATTTCTAGCCGGTCTAGCGGTCAACGATGTGGTCGGTAACGGCCCCGTCAAAGAAAAAGTCGAGTTTGTCGGCGGGGTGTTGTTCATTCCCTTTTTCTTTGTCTGTATGGGCCTGCTGCTCGACCTGCAGGTTTTGGTAGAGTCGTTGACCACCAACCTGGCCTTTACCCTGGCCCTGACGGCCACCCTGATGCTCAGCAAATTTTTGGCCGCCCTGGCCACCAAGCCTTTTTACCGCTACAGCTGGACCCAGGTTTTAACCATGTGGTCGCTGTCCATGCCCCAAGTAGCGGCCACTCTGGCCGCAGCCCTAGTCGGGCTACAGCAAGGCATTATTTCGGGCCTGGAGTTTAACGCCGTAATTGTGATGATGCTGGTTACCTCGGTAGCGGGACCACTGCTGACGGCTCGCTACGCGGGGCGCTTGGTGACACCCAAACTCCCCCGCCCCGAGTCTGATTCGCTGTGGTTTGACTACGGTACCGCCCCCGAAAATCGCCAGGATTCAACGATTACTGGCCCGTTTACGGTGGTGGTGCCCATCTATAACCCGGTAACCCAGCGCTACCTGATTGAGATGGCCGCCCTGCTGGCCAGTCATGAAGGCGGTTACGTGATTCCGGTGACGGTGGCCCGCGCCCACGTGCACATGGATGATCCCAATTTGATTAGCACCCTAGACCAGTGTCGCCAGCTCCTGCACAAGGCCGAAACCCTGAGCCAGGAGTTTAAGGCCCAGGCCTACTCGGTGCTGCGCATCGACGACGATGTGTCAGAAGGGATTACTCGCACCGCCCGTGAGCAAAACGCCAGCCTGATTCTGCTGGGCTGGAGCCGACGAGGGTTGCGGGCCAAGCTGTTTGGCACCCTGGTCGATGAGGTCTTTTGGTCGAGCCACTGCCCTGTCGTGGTGGCCCGGTTGCTGACTGAGCCGGTCGAAATTCGCCACATTCTGGTGCCGATGAAAACGCTGACGCCCCAGGCGGTGCGCACCGCCCGCTTCGCCCAGGTGTTTGCGGCCACTCACCGCGCCACCGTGACGCTGCTTCACGTCTGCGATCGCCACTCCCCTGACGCCCAAATCAAAGCCATCGAAACAGCGTTGCACAATATGATGGCGGACGGCCCCCAGATTAGTTGGAACGTGATCACCGTAGACAGCGATAGCCCCGCTGATGTCATTCTGGAAACCGCTCAAACCCACGACATGATTGTGCTGCGATCGATGCGGCGGCGCACGGCCGGTGGCCTAGCCGTAAGCGACGTGACCCACCA
>JBARVK010000004.1:0-9011 GCA_049646225.1 Nodosilinea sp. | reverse complement strand
GTCAAAACGCTATCGCCTGTCAACACCCAGCGGCCTCGAATCAAACGGATATCGGTCATAGGAATCAGTATTTTTTGCTTGGGACGGACTATGGGGATGGGCGATCGCTACAGCGTTGAGAGCGCATCAGCCGGAGCATTCAAATAGGTCAGATCTGGCCCAGCGGGAATGATCCCGCCGGGGTTGAGCGGAAATAGGTTGCCATAGTAATCGCGCTTAACCGCCTCAATATCGCAGGTTTCTGCTACCCCCGGCAGATGGTACAGACGGCGTAGGTAGGGGCCGAGGTAGGCGTAGTCTTGAATGCGGCGGCGGTTGCACTTAAACAAACTGTAGTAGACCACATCAAAGCGAAACAGCGTTGTAAACAGCCGCACATCTGCCAAAGTGACGCGATCGCCGCAAAGGTAGTGGCTAATCTCCAACGTCCGATCGATCGCATCTAGCGTATCAAAAAGCTCGCTAACGGCCCGATCGTAAGCGGCCTGGGTT
This sequence comes from Nodosilinea sp., assembly GCA_049646225.1. Taxonomy (GTDB): domain Bacteria; phylum Cyanobacteriota; class Cyanobacteriia; order Phormidesmidales; family Phormidesmidaceae; genus Nodosilinea. The sequence continues at coordinate 8,519 of JBARVK010000004.1, read as the reverse complement.
TGAGCAAACCCGCAGCGGTACACGCCGTTGTTCACAGCCGAGTAGATGCGATCGTTCCACCGATCAATCTCTGGCCTGAGGTTTTCTGGCCTAAAGTTTTCTGGATAGAGATCCACCTCAGGGTGGGTCGCCCACTCATCGAACGCCTCATTCAAAATCACGATGATCTCAGCGCTCTCATTGTTGACGATGCTCGCCGTATGCGTATCCCACAGCACTGGCACCGTTGCCCGCCCCCCGTACCCCGACTGCGCCTGGCGATACAGCTCAGGCAGCGTGCGGCAGCCGCGAAAAGGCGATTCAAACACCCAGCAGCCCTCATCAGGTGAGGGCATGACCGAGATGATCGCGATCGCCCCCTCCAACCCCTTCAGCGCCCGCGTCACCAGCGTCCGGTGCGCCCACGGACACCCCATCCCTACAATCAGCTGATAGCGGTTGGCCTCCGGCGGATAGTTCCCCCCAGGTTCGATCCGCTGGCGAAACTCACTCTCAGGCCGCTGATAGTCGCCACCTTTACTACTAGGAGCCATTTGCCCCATCATTGTCTGCCACAGCGTCGTCCAGACCATTTTGGCGGTGCGAATTAGCAAACCCGGCGGAAGACCAGCCATAGAATCTTTTGCGTGAGGGAATGTTTCTACTATAAAGAAGTTCGAGCGGTGCATCGCTGCGCGGATGCACCCTACGAGCGACCAAAGTCCATCGCAGGTGCCTACAGAACGACCATTCGCCCTTACCCAAAAAAAGCCGCCGACCCGAAAGAGATCGACGGCAACATAGTGAAATCAGGCGATCACCTACAGATAACGCCCTAGACCCGAGCCGGAGCCTTCGTCCACTCCGTATGGAACGTACCCTCCTTATCGACCCGCTGGTAGGTGTGGGCACCAAAGTAGTCGCGCTGGGCCTGGGTCAAGTTCTGAGGCAGGCGATCGCGCCGGTAGCTGTCAAAGTAATCTAGCGACGCGCTAAACGCCGGTACCGGAATCCCAAACGTCGCTGCCATCGCGATTACCTCACGCCAGGCCGCCTGGCGATCGAGAATCGTCTGCTTAAACTCAGGGGCCAGCAGCAGGTTGGGCAGGCTGGGGTTCTCATCGTAGGCATGCTTGATCTTGTTCAAAAAGCGAGCCCGAATAATACAGCCTCCCTTCCAAATGCGGGCCGTCTCACCCAGATTGACATCGTACTCATAGGCCTTAGACGCCGCCCCAATCAGCGCCATCCCCTGGGCGTAGGAGCAAATCTTCGAGCAGTACAGCGCATCGCGAATTTTATTGATCATTGCCTTGGTATCGCCATCAAAACTCGCGGTCGGGCCGCTCAGCTCCTTCGAGGCCGCCACCCGCTCCTCTTTAATCGACGACATAATCCGCGCATTCACCGCCGCCGTAATCGTGGGAATGCCTACACCCAGCTCCAGGGCGCTCATCACTGTCCAGCGGCCGGTGCCCTTCTGGCCCGCCGCATCCATAATCAGCTCGACCAGGGGCTTGTTGGTATCAGGGTCGATATTGGTGAAAATATCGGCGGTAATTTCAATCAGAAAAGAATCCAGCTCCTCGGTGAGATTCCATTCGGCAAACACGTCAAAGAGCTGCTTGTGGTCGAGCCCCAGCACGTTTTTCATCAGGTCGTAGGCTTCGGCAATCAGCTGCATGTCGCCGTACTCGATGCCGTTGTGCACCATCTTGACGTAGTGGCCTGCCCCACGAGGGCCGATGTAGGTCACACAGGGGCCGTCGTCGACCTGGGCGGCAATCTTTTTCACAATCGGCTCGATCGAATCGTAGGCGGCGCGGGTGCCACCGGGCATCAGGCTGGGGCCGAGCAGCGCCCCCTCTTCACCACCGCTGACGCCCATGCCAATAAAGCGCAGGCCGGTGGATTCTAGATCCTTCGTGCGGCGCTCGGTGTCTTCGTAGAGGGAATTGCCGCCGTCCATAATCATGTCGCCGTCGTCTAGCAGGGGGCGCAGCTGGTCGATCACTGCATCTACCGGGGCACCTGCCTTCACCATCACCAGAATGCGCCGGGGCCGCTCTAGCGACTCAACAAACTCTTCAAGGCTATAGGCCGCCTTTACATTTTTGCCCTGGGCTCGCTTTTCCATAAAGCGCTCGGTCACCGCAGCGGTGCGGTTGTACACCGACACCGGAAAGCCTTTGCTCTCGACGTTGAGCGCTAGGTTCTCACCCATGACGGCGAGGCCAATTACACCAAAACTCTGTGCCATATCAATCTCTCGGTAACGGTTCGATCAACAAATCGGAAAGGGGGTCTATGGAAAAACTATGGGGGAAAACCCACGGGGTGAGTGCATAAGCAAGACATTAACGGAATGCCGATGGCATCAAATCTGTCAACAGACTAAACAACTTTTTCAGAATGGCCATGCTCCCAAAGGTTTTCTTTAGGTGTGAGGCCTAAAAGCCAGGAATCTCTGACCTTAGAGCCTGTTGACTAACTGTGTCAGGCAAGAGTTTGGTCCCTTAGCCTCAGCCCACGCCTGCCAACAGGGCAATGGGCCACAGCAAAGGCTTAAGGATACAGGTTAGCAACGACAGGTTCAGCCTTGTCGATACAGTAGATCGGCTCAGTCTTCATCATCTGAATACCTGTTCAGAGAATGATGATTTTCGGTACCCTAGATGAAGATGCAGCAAAGGATAGTTCAGTGGCTGATTCCCATTTTGTCAAGACACAACCTACTCAGGGGGCTGAGGCCCCGGCCTGCGCTGAATCGCTGGTGCATTTAGACAATGTGCGCCAGGTGCAGCCCGAGGTGCTCAGTACCGAGAAGGCGCAGCGAATGGCGGAGTTTTTTAGCGCCCTCTCTGACCCCCATCGGCTCAAGCTGCTGTCGGCTTTGGCCCAGCAGGAACTGTGTGTCTGCGACCTGGCGGCAGCCGTCAAGATGGGCGAGTCGGCGGTATCTCACCAGCTGCGGGTGCTGCGATCGCAGCGTCTAGTCAAGTATCGCCGCCAGGGCCGCAATGTTCACTACAGCCTGGCCGACAGCCATATCGTGGCCCTCTATCGCGAAGTGGCTGAGCACCTAGAGGAGGGTTAGCCAGACCAGTGCTAATCAGTTTTCCAAATGGAACACCCGCCCACGACCGCGCCCCCAAAGGTGGTCGAAGCGATTCAAATTGCCCCCCGCACCCGCCGCATTGTCTGGCAAAACATCGGGTTTGCGATGGGGGTGAAGGCGCTGTTTATTGCCCTGGGCGCGATCGGCGTCGCTACCCTTTGGGACTCGGCGATCTCTCTCCTCCTTTGGGGAGATACCGTAGCCCTTGAGCCACTTTTCTCAACGTTTTGTAGCCGCTGCTGCTGTGGGATCAGTTGATTACGGCCACAATGCTTGTGCGTTGTGACGTTCTCTCTCTCAATTTGGCTATGAACCTCTCTCGATCTGCACTGGTGGCTTCTGTAGCCGCGACTGGCCTCCTGGTCGCGGCTGCCCTGCCTGGGAATTCGGTTTTAGGGTGCCCATTTTCTAAACTCAATACGCCTCAGAACATCACCGCTGACCCCACTCTGGGCGGTTGGTGGGTTTCGTCTCCAGACAGCAATGCGCTGGGGGCCGCACTGGGCAGGTTGGGCATAATCGCAGGGCTGATTACTGGCGGTACCGTGCTGATGCGTCAACGGTGGCTGGCCCAAGCGGCCGCGGCCAGTGAATACGCTTTAGCAGCGGAGGTCGATCTAAGCCTGGGTATTGAAACTGAGACCATTTTGGTGTCTGAGCCCGATGAAATTGAGAGTGAGGTAGCTCTGGCCTACCGGCGCTAAATCGACTCAACTACGGTTAAAAATCTCCTTGAGTAGCTGAATAGGGCTGGCCTTTGGTCAGCTTTTTTTTTAATATCTTTGTTTGAACTACGAAAAATTCTGAATCTGCTCGATCGCCACGATCACCCATCCAGCCTAACGCCGTAGCTCTGGTCAGTGGATTGTGTAGGGTCAAGCCTCCTGCACCTGGGCCTGGAGCCAGCTTAGATAAGTGGGTAGCCCCTCTACAATTGGCAGCGCAATCACTTCGGGCACCTCGTAACTATGGTGCTCGGCAATCGCCATACTCAGGGCCTCAAACTGGCTGAGGTCGGTTTTGACAATCAGCTGCCACTCGGCTTCGCGCTGCACCTCGCCCTGCCAGCGGTAGAGCGATCGCACCGGAAACACGCTGACGCAGGCGGCCAGCCGCGAGTCAACTAAGTGGCGAGCCAGGCGATCGGCCTCGGCTTCCGAGCCAGCGGTGACCAGCACAATGCCCAGGGATAGAGGTGATGCTGCCGATGCCATTACTGCTGGGGAATGCGATCGACAAATTGCGACTGGTTCAGGGTGTCGCGGGCTGGGCGATGGGTCCAGCGGGTTTCACCCTGCACCGTTTCGTAGAGGTAGGCGCGGGCTTCGGCGGGCAGCACCGATTCGGTGAATTCAGTCCCAACAACCACCGCCGCCTTGAGCGACGCCTCTCCCAAGTGGGCGCGGGTGAGGTCGGCCCGCGACAGATCGACGCCGTCGAGATTGCCGTTCCACAGCACGGCCCCGGTGAGGTCAGAGCCGCTAAGGTCGGCCCCTACCAGACTCACCCCGCGCATGGTGGTGTGGGTCAAATTAGCCGAGCTGAGATTGGCATGGTCGAGGTTGGCGCCGTTGAGCTTGGCCTCTTTGAGATTGACCCCGGCCAGGTTCATGCCGTGTAGATCTAGACCGTTGAGCCAGGCTCCTTCTAGGTTGGTTGCATCCATTCGGGTGCGCTCCAGCTCCGCTCCGCTGAGCCGAGCCCCGGTCAGGTGTGCCCAGGACAGGTTGGCACCGCTGAGATTGGCCCCCCTCAGGTTAGCGCCGCTGAGGTTGGCCCCACAGAGGTTAGCGCCCCGCAGGTCGGCCTGGCGCAGGTTGGCATGGCACAGGTCAGCGCCGCTGAGCTGGGCGCGGCGCAGGTCAGCTCGCACCAAAAAGGCCCCCCGCAGGTTGGCTTTGGTGAGGTCAGCCTGCACTAGCTGAGTTTCGCTCATCTTGGCAAAGCTGAGATTGGCCCAGTTGAGGGCGGCGCGGTTGAGATTGGACTGGGTGAGAAATGAGCGACTCAGATCAGCACCTTTGAGATTGGCGCGGCTGAAGTCGATATCGACCAGAATATGGTGACTGAAGTCGACACCGGCCAGGCTAATACCCGTGAAGTCGCGGCAACCGGCCTCGTATAGTTCAAAAAAGTACTGAATGTGCATAGCGCTTCGGTAGTGAGCTGGGAGATTGGCAGACTCACGGGGGGCAAGTAAGGACACGTTGAATTCCCATAGTTGGGCATGCAGATTGTAAACAGGTATCAAAAGTTACTTAAAAAGGTTGATTTATGAGTAAGGTTAACGCTTCTTTAACTAAGGATTGGGAACATAAGTTTACAGTTCAAAATGTGTTTAATTATTTTTTAACACTTACCCCTTCTGAGGGCTGTGGGGCTTGGATATACAGCTTATTTACTTTTTTCCAGCCTGACAGCCTTCGTTGCTTTTGTTTGATAATTTGGTGAGAAACTTAGCACTTGAGAGCACATGAAACAACTTCCATTGTGGGGCCTTTGGCTGGGATTTATTTTGTATGTATTTATACTCGCACCCCCCGATCGCGCTGATACCGCTAATTTAATTCTTCGCCTCTCAACGGGTGATTGGGAGGGCATTAATCCAATTGTCATAGCGCTATTTAACGCCATGGGAATCTGGCCTTTGGTCTATGCCGCCCTGGCTCTAGTCGATGGCCGAGGGCAAAAGCTGCGGGCCTGGCCCTTTGTGGTGGTGTCGTTTGGGGTGGGGGCGTTTGCGCTGCTGCCCTACCTGGCGCTGCGTCAGCCTCAGCCCAGCTTTAGCGGCCCCAAGGGTCTGCTGCTGCGTCTGCTGGAGTCACGCGGGCTGGGGGCAGTAGTGACGGCAGGGGCGATCGCCCTAGCTGCCTTTGCATTCCTTAACGGAAACTGGCCCAATTTTTGGCAGCAGTGGCAGACCAGCCGCTTTATTCACGTCACGTCGCTCGACTTTTGCGCCCTATGGCTACTGTTTCCCATCTTGCTGAGGGACGATATGGCCCAACGGGGCCTCAAACAAGCCTGGATTCCTATAGCGGTAACGGCACTGCCCCTGGTAGGGGCGTGTTTATATCTGGCCTTAAGGCCTTCCCTTGAGGACGTGGGGGAGTGAGGGGGGAGTCGGCTCGGGTTTTTAGTGACTTGCTGACCCATGGTCGCACCTCACCTTTACCCATCCACTCACCCACTTTTTATCTTCCCGCCGTCATGCTCTGCAACCGGCCTAGGGTGCGCTGCACCGACGTTAGCGCTTGGCTGTCGCCCTGGGCCTCTAAGTAGGTGCTGGCCCGCTCCAGGTCGGCGATCGCGCGCTGGCGATCGCCCTGGCTTTGGTAGGCGGCGCTGCGGTAGCAGTAGGGCAGCGCAATCGGGTCACCACAGGCGATCGCATCGCTGTAGTCGCGCACAGCTCCCTTCAGGTCGCCCAGTTTTTGTAGGGCACTGCCCCGGTACACGTAGGCCATGGGCAGGTGGGGCTTGAGGGCCGTGGCCTGGGTGAAGTCGGCGATCGCCGCGGCGTAGCGGCCCTGCTCTAGGCGCAGCCAGCCCCGATTGCAGTAGGGAGCAAAGAGTTTGGAATTTTGGTCAATGGCCTCGCTCAGATCGGCCTCGGCGGCCTCAATCTGGTTGAGTTCGAGCTGGGCCACCCCCCGATTGTTGAGGGCGATCGCGTGGTCAGGCTGGAGCAGGAGCACCTGGCTGTAGTCACTGATCGCACCGGGCTGGTCGCGCAGGTCGTGGCGAGTGGTGCCCCGGTTAAAGAAAGCCACGGCATCGCCAACGGGAATGACCGGATCGTGGAAGCGCTGCATCAGGGCCTGCACCACAGCGGGGTCGGCGGTGCGCAGCTTGGCCTCCAAGTCGGGAATCGCGGCACTTTGGGTGGGCAGCGCCTTGAGACTGACAATGGCATAGGTGTGGTCAGCTGGGGCGCTGCTGCCGCTGTCGCAGACCAGGTAGCTCTCAGCGGAGCCCATAATTCTGAATTTAAAGCGATCGGGGTAGTTTTCTCGCAGGGGCAGGAGCTGGTTCAGGGCCGCCTTGAGCTGCAACAGCTGGCTCGACTCGGTGCCCCAGCGCTGGCTAATCCGCCAGGCCAGGCGGCCATCGTGCTGGTCGCCCCGGTGGCACCAGCCAATTTCGAGCTGCCCGCCCCGCTCCAGCAGCTGCCTAAACCGCTTGAGCAATCCCTCATCAATGGTCATGTAGCTGGCCCAGGGCCACACCAGCAGCACTCGTCGGGTGGCGGTTTCCAGCGCGGCCTCCAGGGCCTGGTGGCTGGGCAGGGTCTGGGGGGCATTGGCGATGGCCACGGGTAGGTCGATAATCCAGTCGGGCTGGGGCAGAGCGGGATTACCGGGCGGGGCGGCTGCTTCGGCAGCGGCAGGCGGCAGACGTGCCGTTTTGAGATCAGCCTCAGTCTGCTGCACCCGCCGCGCCAGCTGAACCAGGGCTTTGTGGCTAACGGTATCGGTGGGGGACACAACCAACTGATCAGTGAGCTGCTGCTGCCGCTCAAAAAGCGATCGCGTTACTCCCTCCAGCTGTGCTACCTGGGCCTTGATTTGCCCCAAATACTGCGACACCACCTGCTGCACCTGCTCCTGGGTGTGGCCCGCCGTTTCCTGACGGCTGACCTGCTGCTGGAGTTGCTGAACCTCAGCAGTAAGCCGCTCTAACTCAGCCGTGTTAGGGGCTGTCGCCGAAGCCGAGACCCCGCTCACAGAACCCACAGGAATGGTGGTGAGAGCGTGCTCCAAACGAGCCTGCTGGCGGGTAAGGTCTTTGACATGGTCAACCAGGTGGCCAAACTCTGCCTGGGGCACCAGGGCCGCCATCGCTTTGATCACGTCCTCCATTTCGATCTGGTGCTGGTCGGGGTTGTTGGCTGGGGAGGCTTCCTGCCAGCGACGATCGAGTTGCCCCAGGGCGTTTTGCAGGTTGGCGACCAGGGTGCGGGTTTCTGAGCGCAGGGTTTCGAGACTCACTCGGGTTTGCATGAGGTCAGTTTTGACCTGGGAGAGCTTCGTCTCAGTGGCCTCGACTCGAGGGGCCGTGGCCAGCCGCTGCATATAGGTATTGAGATTTTCAAAGCCATTTTGCGAGGCCGCCACCCGATCTTGCAGCTGGGCAATCTGTCGATGAATACTGGTTAGATCTGGGGTGGCCAACGCCTCTAGGTGATGATTTATATGGGCTTTTAACCCCTTCATCTCTTTTGAGAAGCGAATAAACGAGTGGTTGTTGCGATCCATCACCGCCCGCTGAAAATTGGTCAGCGCCTCGGGTGAGGGCATAGCGGTAACCTGCTTACTCAGGTTGGTTAGCCGGTGCCCGGTTTGGCGATGCTGGCGGGCCAGTTTTTCCTGGGCCTCTTCAAGCTGCTGCTCAACGCGGTTGCGATTGAGCAAACCCACAG
>JBARVK010000003.1:0-3799 GCA_049646225.1 Nodosilinea sp. | reverse complement strand
TCTGCGGGGACAGTCCAGCAGGTCAGCAACCTCTCTGAAGAACGCAGCAAAATCATTCGCCTTATGGGCTTTCCCGCTTGCCGCTACTATCTCCTTAATTAACCCCTGTCAACCTGCGGAATGTCGGCTCTAATCTTAACTAAAACTGTATAGATCAAATGCTCAGCTCAATGTCAAGGTTGTCGTCACTGTCTACCAACACCGAGAACCCATAGACAGGCAACATCTCGTCAAAAGCCCGACGAGTCATATTCAAAATTTGGCATGCCTGGTGAGCCGACAGCTTGCCCGTGGCATAGAGCACTGCCATCACGGCTTCCCTCACATAGTCAGGGTCGATATTCACCGAATCCGGCAGTTCAAGCTGTACCTGCATAATCAAGTGTATTCCTACCTAAGCCGTTGACACCATTATGGCCTGTTGAGCAATCTGCGAGTCATCCCTCGGGTGGGCGGCGGGGCTGGTGGGGGTGAGCTGGCCAGAGTGAGAGCGAGTGGTGATGGACCAAGCAAAAACCGTGCAGAAAATGGCCTTAAGGAGCAGAAGGCCGGGTATTGGTATCGGGAGGATGTTCTGGCTGGGGTTGCAGTAGGTCGGGTTTAACCTCAACCAACGATTCGGTAACTGCTTTTTCTTTCAGCACAGCCTCTACTAATTTGGTATCTGCTCCCTTGATTGGGGGCGCTGAGGCCTCGCTCTTCTGTTTAGCCTCGTAGAGATCCGCCAGCCGATCTTGCATATCTTGCAGCCAGCTGTTGTGCTCGCTGCGAATGGTTTCTTCGGTATTGACGACGAGCTTTTCAAAGTTGCTAAAGCTGGCTTGCTCGGCTGCAGAGAGTGAGTACCACCAGGTGCGGATATCGTAGAGCGCATCGGCAGACTGGTTATAGCCCATGAGCGTAACTTCTACCCGGCGATACTCCAGGTAGTTAACAAAAGCAGCCGCTAAGGCCGCCGTGACCGCAACCCAGCTTTGAAACCCGATCGCGGCCAGCAGGGCGCCAAAGCCACCAAAAATATAAACACTGGTCTGCAAAAGCTGGTGCTGGCGATCGTAGCTGCGGGCCTTGCGTCGATACCAGTCAAACTGCTCCTCTAGGCGATGCTTAATATAGCTCTCCGCGTCTAAATCAGAGGTGCGATCGGGGTCTTTAGGCAAACGGTCGGCTTCTTCATCAATGGCGAACAAAAACCTCCAGCTGTGGTGGGCTAGCCGCTGCACCCACCGCCACAGGTGGCTGATAGCCCAAAACACAACGCCCAGGCGGAGACGAGCCGGTCTTTGGTTTTCGTAGGGAAACAGAGCCCGCTGGTGCACAACGCTGCCCTTCAACCGTTTGCTAATCTGCTGAATTTTGCCAGCCAGTTCTGTATTGCGATCGGTTTGATACTGCTTGACCCGAGTCCGGTAATAAAAAATTTCCATTTTGAGGGCTTCGGCATTGCCCCGCAAAATCACCCAGTTATCGCCTCTCCCAAACTTGACGCCAAAGGCCCGCAGAGCCGTCATTGTAATGGGAAGAATAATCAGCAGCAGATTCAGCACCCCTAACCCAATGTGCTGCGGATCGCCAAAAATCAAGTTCAGGGGTAGCTGTTTGTTTAGTTCTGCCCCATTTTCAGGCGTAGTCACTTGGTTAAGAACGACGGGATGGGCTACCGCCAAGACCACAACTAACAGCGCTAAAAGGGTAATCAGTCGCTCAGTAAAAAGAAACCGCTCCTGGGATCGGGTGGCATTTTGGCTATAGACTCGATACCTCTCATAGGCGCTGTTGAGCAAGCTCGGAGAAACCGCATTGCGATCGGGGGCAGGCAGAGAGTTGGGAGGTTCTGAGGGCAAAGAGGTCACGGCAAAAACCCTCAGCGGGGCGAAGTGAAGTAGTTCTGGAGGCGATCGCGCATTTGATCGACCGGCAGAGCTAGATCGATGACCGTGAGTTTACCGCTGGGCTGGTAGCGCTGAATTAGGTCGAGAATCGCTGGGTCTGTCTCGGGGGGGGCGGCGGTGATCGCAGCCGCGATCGTATCGGCCAGCCGCCCACTGCCCGACAGCACAATCGCCGGTCTGCCCGTGGCCAGGTTTTCGCTTAGGTCAGTTAAGGCTACCTGGCCACCATTGATCAAAAGGGTCAGCGCCGGGTGGTCGGTAGCAATGTCGGAAGCCAGCTCCGCCAGCCAGGGCGACTCGCTGCCCCACGAGTCACCGGGGATCAGAAAGAAGTTGGTGTGGTTAGGCTCTAGGTCATGGCGAGAGTCGGCGGCGGGGCGATCACTCGGCAACCGGGCCTTGCCCTGGGGCACCACCCCAATTAGCCGAAAGGTGCCGCCAATGGTGTGCCGCGCCTGCCCCATCATGTGAATCACCCCAGCATCGGTGCCGCCATCGAGCACCGTTAGCCCGAGCGATTGAGCCAGCGGCGCAAACACCTGATCAAACACCGTTTGCAACCGCTCTAGGCTCTCAGCAGACATCAGGCTAGCCCCGCCGATAATCACTAGCACCGGCTGGCCAGTGGGCAAGCCCATGCCGTCTAGGGCTTGCTGACTCGTGGTGTGAGGCAACAGCGACAGCGCCTGAGCGCTGTTGCCATTGTGAAAGTGAACATCACTAATCTCGGGGGTGAAGGGATGCAGCATACGGCGGCTAAGCAATTTAAGACACTATCTCAAGGGAGTATGCTGCGCACCTTACCGAAGAGTAACCCCCACCCTTTACCCATAGATCATTTCCAACCCTGGGTAGGGCACCACAGCCAGCAAATTCATAACTGGCATTATAGTCACTGCGGTGAATTGAGACACACCTGTACCTAGAAAGGTTACATGCCAGGCCCTTAGCTTCTCTGGCAGTGGGTTTATTCTGCTAGCCCACCGTTAGCGCCTAAAACGGCAGCAGGCTTACCAAGGGTTGAAGCTGATCCGACAGGTAGGCTACCGCCGATCGCGTTACCGGCCAGCTATCGACCACCATACCCGCCGACAGCAGCATCATATAGAGAATCGAGAACTTAAATAGCCCCTTGGCCAGATCGCGATCGCTCGGTTCCTGAAGCAGCGCCCAGGCTTTCTGAATAAACATGCCCCCCAGCCCCAGGGCGATCGCAGCATATACCGCTCCCGTGGCTCCCAGCGGATAGGTCATCATTAGGGTCAGCGGCACCAACACCAGGGTGTAGTACCAGATCTGTCGAGCCGTTGACTCATCGCCGGCAATGACGGGCATCATCGGTACATTGACCTTGGCATAGTCGTCTTGAATTAGCATGGCCAACCCCCAAAAGTGGGGCGGAGTCCAGATAAAGACAATAAAGAAAAACAGCCATGCGGCCAACGGCAAATCGCCGGTTACAGCCGCCCACCCTACCAGGGGCGGAATTGCCCCCGCCGCGCCACCGATGACAATATTTTGCGGCGACGAGCGCTTTAACCAGTAGGTGTAGACCACAACGTAAATAGCAATGCCGACCATGGCCAGACCTGCGCTGAGCAGATTGGCAACTAGGGCCTGTAATCCAAAGGAAAGGGCCGCCAGCACCCCAGCAAACACCAGTGCGTCGCGCACCTGAATGCGCCCAGAAGGGAGGGGACGATGGCGGGTGCGCTCCATGTCGTAGTCGATGTCGCGATCGTAGACACAGTTGATGGTTTGGGCCGATGCCGCCGCCAGGGTACCGCTGAGCAGCGTCGTCATCAGCAAGATCGGATCTACCTCACCCTGGCCCGCCACCCACATCGCCGCTGCCGTCTCTATCAGCAGCAGGGGAATAATGCGGGGCTTAGTGAGCTGCACATAGC
>JBARVK010000002.1:0-4452 GCA_049646225.1 Nodosilinea sp. | reverse complement strand
AGCTTGTGCCCCTAAAGAATCGGTTTCGGTGAAGAAACAGTGAACCTTGAAATGAGCTAAGCCATCGCTGAGGTTGAACGATTAGTTCAGAGCCTGTGAACCTGCGCTTTGATGCTCAGAAAGCCATTTTGCAATGCTGGAGGAACGGTTTTGAGCCTCTGTAATAGATTTCTTTCTATAAAATGAATCATCCACATTGATGGAAGCATCATCTCAGACCGTGGAAGACCCTTCTTCAGGCGTAGATAAAGATTCCAGTCTATGCGATCGAAGTTCTGCATTGATGGAAGAGTCATCCTCAACGTCAGATGAATTATTTCTGCTGTCGAATAAACGATCGCCGCTGCCGGATAAACGATTCAAGCCCCTAGAAGACCTTTCTCACCGCTTGAACAAAGCCTCCAGGCGACGGATAGATCCTCTCGCTACCAGGTGCCGGGTTCCTTGGGCTGTGCAAGTGCTGTCGGCAATCCCCAATAGGAACCCGGTACCTAAATTCCCCAATCCAAATCCAAAATTGGCCCCACGGTTGTGTACGCCGGGCGAATAGCGTATTGTGTTCGGTCAAGGTTGTTTCCGTGCAACTTTATCCCCGAACATTTGGTCGGCGGCACTGGAAGGTGGTCTCAACACCAACCAGCGCCTGACCCTTCGACAGATTGCGGCTGTCTCTGGGCTGTGCTTATTTTGCCACCCTGCGTTAGCTCTGCGTCTTAGGTGGCCGAATATTCGGGGATTCCTACCAACCCTTCGTGGAGGAATCCCCTCAGATGCTACATATCCAATACGTTGCGCCGTCTCCATTACCCGAGGCGGCCCTGCCGTGCGGCCAGACGACCTTCCCCAGTCCAGGCGCAGACGGCTGCGCCTGTACCTGGTGGGCAGCGAGAGCGACACCCAGCACACCATCGACCACCTGCACCTGTGCAATGCGATCGAGCGCATCGAGTGGAACCCAAGCGCGATCGCCCTACCTGCTACCGGAGTCATGATTCGCCCCGACCCTGACGATGTCTTGCGATACTTACAGCGCGATCGATTGTTTGGGTAACGTTACCTGAGTTCGGATGAACCTGCGCCCTTTTGAAAACAGACTCATCGTCCCCTCCTGGGAGGGGCTAGGGGTGGGTTAGGCTTAACCGCTGAACAGCTCATCGATAGAATGTGGCTGCTTTTGTGTCGTCGTTTTGACCCACCCCGCCCTCCGGGCACCCCTCCCAGGAGGGGACGATGCTATCCCAAACTGAGGTTAGGTAGTTTTGTCGCCAAAATTCTCCGAGATCGGCGGCACCCAGGTGCGCAGGACGCGACCGGGGATCTCCTTGCCCAGCCAGGGAGTATTAGAAGAGAGCGATCGCAGCGTCGCCGGGCTCACCGTCCAGGTAGCTACTGGGTCAAACAAAATCATCTCGGCAGGCTGCTGGGGTTGAATAGTCGGCGGTGTCTGGCCCCAGCAGCCCGCAGGATTGGTGCTCAGCGCCCAAATCAAGGTCAGGGGTGACCAGTCGCCCTTGACCACAAAGGTATCCCACAAAATCCCTAGGGCCAGCTCCAGGCCGATCGCTCCCGGCGGTGCCGAGGGAAAGCCCACGGTCTTGTCTTCGTAGGTATGAGGGGTATGGTCGATCGCGATCGCATCCACCACCCCCGCCTTTACCCCCTCAATCAGCGCCGCCTGATCGTCGGGATTCCCCAGCGGCGGCGACAGGCGCAGGTTGGGGTCGTAGCCGCCCAGATCCTTCGCGCTAAACAGCAGGTGCATCCAGGTGGTGCTGGCGGTCACGGGCAACCCGCGTTCTTTAGCCTGCCGTACCAGTTCAACGCCCCGCGCCGTCGAGAGCCGCATCAGGTGAACCGGAGTACCGACCTCGGCTACGCATTCCAGCAATGCCGCCAGGGCAGCGGTCTCGGAGCTGGCCGGGTCGCCCACCAGGCCGTAGATCAGCGAAAACGGGCCTTCGCGGGCCACGCCGCTGTCGCGCAGGGTGCGATCGCAGCTGTACAGCGCCACCGGCTTGTTCAATGGCCGCAGGTACTGCAACAGTCGCTGGGTCAAGAGAGCATTTTGAATTGCTCGACCGTCGGCAAAGCCTGCAATCGGGGCCTCGGCCAGCTCCGCCAGCTCGGTCATCTGCTGGCCCTGGGCTCCCTGGGTCAGGGCACCCCAGGGGTATAGATGGGGCAGACCGGGGTTTTCGCCCGCGATAGTCCGAGACTGGCTTGCAGCCAACGAGTCTCGCCGCATCAGCAGCTTCTCCACCAGCGCCGGATGGTCGATCGCAGGCTCGGTATCAGGCAAAATGCCCAGCCGGGTAAAGCCCCCCGCCTGCCCCGCCGCCAGCAGCGACTCCAGGGTTTCGCGCGGCTCGTGGCCCGGCTCCCCCGAGTGGCTGTAGAGGTCCACCAGGCCCGGCAGCAGAATTTTTCCCTGCCCATCGAGCATTTCGGCCCTGGCAGGAATAACGGTGATTGCTGGGGCGATCTCGGTCACCACCCCGTCCTGCACTAGCACATCGACCACGCGATCGCTCTGCGTGACCGCATCCAACACGCGCACCTGCTGAATCAGCTGCGCCCCGATGGCCTGAACCTCCGTCACAGTGCCCCCGCAGCGGTCTTATCGAGCACGCTGCCCGACAGGTGAATGGTGATATTGGCTGTCACCAGCACCGGAGCGCTATCGATACCGTCGGGGTAATCGATGACGCTCACCGCCCCATTCCCCTGCTTAAAGCGCCAGAATGACTCTGGCCCCAGACCCAGCACGTGGCACAGCAGCGCCTTGTTGACTGCGTCGTGGGCGACCACCAGTACCGTTTGCACGGTGTCGCCGCCGCTGTGGGCGGTCACAATCTCCTTCCAGGCTGCGATCGATCGCAGCCACACCTGCACCAGGTTTTCGCCCCCCGGCATTTGCACCGTTTCGGGCTCGTTCTGCCACTGCTCTAGCATGCCGGGGTAGTTGGTTTCAATCTCCGACTCGTACAGTCCTTCCCACTCGCCGTGGCTGATTTCTCGCAGCTCATTGACCGAGTGCAGCGTCAGGTCAGGGTGATGCTGCAGAATGATTTCCGCCGTTTCTTTGGGCCGGGCCATAAAGCTGGTGTAGGCCGCATCGATGGTCACGGGTTTAAGGAACTCTGCCGCCTTCCCCCCCTGGGCGCGGCCATTGTCGTTCAGGGGCACATCGATCTGGCCCTGAAACCGGCCCTGGCGGTTCCACTCGGTTTCGCCGTGGCGCACCAGCAGCATGCGGGGGCCTCGGTGACCGCGCCGCATATCGGGCAGCGGCGCACCCATGTGGCTGGTCAGATTCATGGCTTCGACCTGCACCGGGCTACCCCAGCCGCCGGCAAAATTGAGCACGCTGATGTTGCAGTTGGCCTGGTTGAGGCTGTTAAAGCGCTCTGGCCCCAGCCCAATGGCGGTACTCACCAGCGCCCGATTGATGGCGCTGTGAGCCACGATCAATAGGGTTTGGCCCTGGTGGGCCGCCAGCAGCTCCTGCCAAAACCGGGCGGCCTGCTGATATAGCTCGCGAATGGGGTAAAAATCTGCCGTAGAGCCATCGGGCTGAGGTACGGCCATGACCAAGTTGACCGGGTCGGTGCGCCACTGCTCAAAGGTTTCGGGATGCAGGGTTTCGGCCTCGATGAAGGGCATGCCCTCCCACAGAGGCAGGCTGATCTCTTTGAGGTTATCGGTAAACGTGGGGGCAACCAGGGCCGGGGTGCTCTTTTGCAGCTCGGCGGTGATGATTTCGGCGGTTTTGCGGGCGCGCTTGAGAGGGCTGGCCCACACCGCATCAAAGGGAATGCCGACCAGCGCCTGCCCCACCTGCAGCGCCTGGGCTTCGCCTGCGGGAGTGAGTTCCGACTCGTCGCAGTGGCCTTGTATGCGCTTTTGCTGGTTGTAGGTGCTCTGCCCGTGGCGAACGATAATTACGCGGGTTTTCAGGGGTCTGTCCTCTCAGTTGCTCAACCAACGTCAGATCTTACCCTGTCGAGGAGACGCGCCGCAGCTTTGCCGGTCACGTAGCAGACCCAGCATCCAGTTTTTATCTTCGATTGGTTAGGATGATTAACAACTCTCTTAGCCCTGATTGCGGTCTTCCGCAGTCTCAGCAGCATACAGTCTTAGCAGCATGGGCAATCAATGACCTACACGCCAGCCAAAACCCTGAGTTTTGAAGAATTTTTAGCTCAGTACGGGGATAACCCACACTATGAACTGATTGATGGGGAGCTGCGCAATTTGGAACCCACTGGCCCCCATGAACAAGTTGCTGGCAAGCTGGCTGGATATTTGTTTGCGGAAATTCTTCGCCTCAATCGAGGCTGGACGATTCCTAAAACCTGCTTGATTAACCCCCCGGCTGCCGCTGCAACCGCCCTACGCCCCGACGTTGTGGTTTTAGACGAAGCCGCTCTGGCGATCGAACCGCTTTGGCAA
>JBARVK010000001.1:0-3394 GCA_049646225.1 Nodosilinea sp. | reverse complement strand
TCTGCCTCCTGCGCTGGCTCACCATCAGGCCCCATCTCACTGGCGATCACGTCAAAGACTTTTACGGCAGCGCGATCGCGGAAGGTCAGCGTATAGATTTCGGTGGGCATTTCCACCCCTGCCGATTGGAGTTGTTCTTTAATCACCTGAGCAGCAGCCGATGTCACCTGCAAATAGGACTGCCGACGAGAATTCACCCAAAAGCGCACCACCAGGTTTACGGTACTGGCCGCTAGTTCTTCGACGAAGATCAGCGGTGGCGGCTCGGGCTCGATCTCCTTGATCTGCTTCAGCGCTTCAAGAATTACCTGCCGCGCGGTGCTGATATCGGCATCGTAGTCGATACCCACCGTCACCTCGCTACGCCGCACCGGGGAGTCGGTATTGTTGACCACGCTGCTCTGAAACACCTGCTGGTTAGGAATGTACACCAGCCGCCCGTCGTAGGTGCGCATGGTGGTAGCCCGCAGCTGAACCTGCACCACCGTGCCTTCGTAATTGCCGATCACCACCTGGTCGTTAATGCGAAAGGGGCGAGCAGCCAGCAAAATGACGCCCGAAATATAGTTGCTGAGCACGTCTTTAAGGCTAAAGCCAATGGCCACGCTGGTCAGCCCCAGGGTGCCGAGCAGGGTGCCAAAGTTGAGGCCCAGCACCCCCAGGGCAACAACGCTGCCCAGCACCCACACGCCGCCGTAGCACAGCCGCCCAATCAAAATCTCAGTGCTGCGATCGCCCTCGGTTTGCTCGGCCCACAGCAGCCCCAGCCGCCGCACACCCTTCGCCACCATCCAGGTAATGCCCACCAAAATCAGCGCCCCGATTAGCGACGGCAGCAGCACAATAGTGTCGTCCACGAGCTGTCGCCCCGTCCCCTCCAGCCGCTGCAGGACATCAATGGCCAGGTTGGGTTGAGCAATCACCTCATTGAGGCGATCGGCCCACTGCTGCGCCAGGGCGTCTACCGTGGTGTCAAAATCGGTGGCATCCTGCTGGGTGACGGTCATCAGCACCCGGTTGTTTACCGTGAGCAGGGCAATCTGGCGATCGCCGTCTATCTGCACGGTGACATCGTCTAGGGGCTGATCCTGGCTGAGCAGCCCGCCAATGCGGCGGTTGATGATCTGGGCGCGATCGCTGGCGCTCAGATCGGCCAGGCTGCCCACCTGAAACACCGGCTGCCCCCGCACCAGCACATCGGCAAAGAACAGCCCCTCGTCGTCGCGATCGCGATCGCGGGTGGGGGCCGGTGCAACCGGGGTAGCAGGTAATTCTTCGGAGCTAGCGGCCTCGTCCTGGGCCTGTAGCCCAGCTCCATGAAGCAGTAGGGTAAGGGCCAAAATCAGCCCGCCCGCCCGCGATCGCCAAATCCGCTGAAAAATGCTGGCCTCCCGCTGGTTTAACCAGCTTTAGTGGATGAGTTAATACTCGTTTCCTGGCTATTTTAGGCTACCTGGGGGGAGCGCGGCGAGTGGGGGTACCTGGGGGCGACTGTCCAGCGATGTAGGCTAAGTTGTTTGCCCGGTTCAATCCCCAACAGCTTAGGATCAAGGTCAGGCCGAGGCAGGTTCTGAACGGCCTCTTCCTTGTCTTAAACCCTTTGTTTTAGCCCCATGAGCAACAACAACTTTGTGAAGAGCGGCGTTAATACCGTGATGGGGGTCAAAGCAGACACCCGCGACACCACGATTCAGACCAATTTGACCAATCCCCGGTGGGATAAGCGAGCTACGCTGACCTATCTAGGGGCGACCCTGGCGCAGATAGCAGCGATGACCGGGTTGCTCTGGGCCATGGATGCAGTCTTCGGATATTTCAACCTGAGTGGGTTGCCCCAGGGGGCGGTGACGGCGATTGCCTGTGGATTCTTTGCCGTTGTGACGCTGCGATCGCGCCTCTTTTCGCTGCTCGACAATACTCGCAACAGTGGTCGCTATACCTCGCTTCAGCGCCCCGGCTGGGCCCCGCCGCCGCTGGCTTTTCCCATCGTGTGGATGAGTATCGCGGTGCTGCGGGTGGTGTCGGCCTACCTGGTGTGGTCGGCCATGGGGCAAGCGTTTCTGTGCCTGCCGCTAATTCTCTATGTGACTCACCTCAGCCTGGGCGACACCTGGAACACGATTTTCACCGTAGAGGGTCGTCTAGGAGCCGCCGTGCCGATGGTGATCGTGGGGCCGCTGCTCTCGGCGGCGGTGGTTACGCTCAGCTATTTTCAGACCGTACCGCTGGCGGGGTGGATTATCTTGCCGTCGCTGGTGTGGCTGGCGATCGCCACCGCCCTCTGCATCAGCCTCTGGCGCTTGAATGGCCAGGAGCCGCTGTATCCAGTCGTAGCAGCCTGATTTCCGTCGTAGGGTGCATCCGCGAAGCGATGCACCACGCGAGGGCTGCCACTCCAGCCGTGGCTTTTGGCACCGATGGAATGGGTTAGGCTAGCGGTGGTGAATGCTAGCGATGCCGAGCATCTTGTTCTGCTCTCTTGAGGAAAGCACCCATGGTCACCCTTGAGCTACGCCAAATTGAGGTACCCCTGGGCAAAAGCCTGGTGCTGCGCGACGTGAGCTGGGCCGAGTTTGAAGCCATTTTGGCCGAGTTGGGTAACCACCGCAGCACGCGGATCGCCTACGACAACGGTTTTTTAGAAATTATGGCCCCTCTCCCAGAGCACGAGTACTTCAAAGAGACCATTGGCGATGCGGTCAAAGACATGGCTGAAGAACTTACGGTGGAGTATGCCAGTTATGGCTCAGCGACTTGGCGGTGCAAGGCTCAGCAGGCGGGCATCGAACCCGACAATTGCTTCTACTTCCAAAACGAGGCACTGGTGCGCGGCAAGCTGGAGTTTGACCTGGAACGCGACCCGCCCCCCGATCTCGCCCTCGAAATCGATCTCACCAGCAAATCCCTCGATCGCTTCCCGATCTATGCCCGCCTCGGCGTACCCGAAATCTGGTGCTACGACAGCGGTGTGCTAACGATTTATCTGCTGGAGGGCGATCGCTACGCAGCATCAGACCAAAGCCGCGTGTTTCCCACGCTAGATATTCGCGCCCTGCCGCAGCTGATTGAATCGCAGCGATCGGCGGGCAGGCTGGCTCTGCGGCGGGCCGTCAGGGAATGGGCCAAAGGCCAGGGGTAAATTTGGGCTAACCTCTGCTGCGGCGCTATTGGGGAGAGTGCCGTTTAACCCCGTAGACAGCAAAGCCAATGCCCAAGGCCAGCAGGCCGAAGGGCAGCAGGTTGAAGTGAATGCCACTACCCGTGGCATCGTTGCGCCAGCTGAACAGCAAAAATGGCTCATCGCCAATGCTGAAGGCAGGCACATTGAGCACCTGTAAAACCGCAGGCAGGGCCGCGAATACTAGCCCTAGAACGATAATCGTCGCCAAGAAAA